>NZ_JBEYWW010000010.1:0-274112 GCF_040644635.1 Microbispora sp. NPDC046933
CAGTTCCACAACCGCGACCGCTACCGCCACCCCGGCCGCTACACCCGCCGCAAGGAAGGCACCGACCGCTGGGCCTTCACCTACCACCGACTCCCAGGAGCCAGACGACTGCGGGTTTAGCGGGCCACGGGTGCCACGGACAGCCGCTGGCCGGGCATCGCGCACTCGCGCGGGCAGATACGAGGCGGGAGATCAGGTGCCGTGGGAGCTCAGATGTCATGGGGTTCAGATGTCATGGCGGTTCAGATGTCATGGCGGTTCAGATGTGGAGGCGGTGGCCGCTGACGAGGATGCCGTCCTCGTCGCTGTAGAGCCACTCTCCCGGACTGAAGGTCACGTCCCCGAAGGTCACCGGGACGTCAACCTCCCCCAGGCCGGTTTTGGCGCTCTTGCGAGGGTTGGCGCCGAGCGCCTTGACGCCGAGATCGAGGCCGGCCAACGCCGCCGTGTCCCGGACGGCACCGTTGATCACTACGCCCGCCCAGCCGTTCTCCACCGCCGAGGCGGCGATCATGTCGCCGAGCAGCGCCGTACGCAGCGATCCGCCGCCGTCGACCACCAGCACCCGGCCCTCGCCCGGTGTGGCGAGCACCTGCTTGACGAGCGCGTTGTCTTCCAGGCAGCGGGTGGTCGAGATCCGGCCGGAAAATCGCGTACGTGAGCCGTACGAGCGGAACTGGGTGACACAACTACGCAGCGCGTCGCCGTGGGCGTCGTAGAGATCAGCGGTCGCGAAGCTCATGACCGCATTGTGCCAGGAACGTCCGCCCTCACCGCGAGACCGCGTCAGGGCAGCGTACGGCTCTCGCCGACGGCGAGGTCCCACAGGTCGGCGGGGTCGAGGCCGCGTGACTCCCATACGGCGCGGGCCTCGCGCACGGGCTCCAGCAGCGGTTCGCCCGACAGCACGAACGTGCCCCAGTGCATGGTGGCCATCCTCCGCGCGCCCACGTCGAGGCAGCCCTGCACGGCTTGGGCGGGGTCGACGTGCGAGACCTTCATGAACCAGCGCGGCTCGTAGGCGCCGACCGGCATGAGAGCGAGGTCGATGCCCGGGTAACGCTCGCCGATCTGGGCGAACCGCTCCCCATAGGCCGTGTCACCGGCGAAGTAGACCCGGTGCTCGGGGGAGGTGAGCACCCATCCGCCCCACAGGGTGCGGCAGGTGTCCCAGAGCGTGCGGCGGCTCCAGTGATGGGCCGGGACGAAGTCGAACGTCACGTCGCCGAGGCGGGCCGACTCCCACCAGTCCAGTTCCGTCACGTCGCGGAAGCCGCGCCGCCGGAACCACCCCCCGAGCTTGGCCGGGGCGAAGACGGCCGTGTCCCTCGGCAGGCGTCGGATCGTCGGCGCGTCCAGGTGGTCGTAGTGGTTGTGACTGATCACGATCGCGTCGACCTTGGGCAGGTCGGACCAGGCGACGCCGGGAGGGGTCAGCCGCTGGCGCACGCCGGGGATCTTGCGGGACCACACCGGATCGGTCAGCACGGTCAGCCCGCCGATCTGGAGAACGAACGTCGCGTGGCCGACCCAGGTCACCACGGTCTCGGTCGCGGCGGCGCGGGGCAGGCCGACACGGTGAACGGGAATCTGGTCGCTGTCGCCGATGTCGGGCCGCAGTTGCCCGTGCCACATGACACTGGTGACCTCGCGGAAGTCCGGAAGAGGGGCGGTCAGCCGGTCGGCGAAGCTGGACGGCCACCGGCGAGGTGTGACCGGCCGAACAATCGGCGCGTTCGGAACGGGAGAAACGGGGATTTCTGGGGCCTCAGGGCTTTCCGGTTGGATCGTCTGCGACATGGGGAACTCCCTTCCGCTGTCCATGATCCCCGCAGAGCCGAAAGTATTCCTCCTACGACCGGTCGATTCCGTTCAGCTTTCCTCAGCCCTCAGGTGGAACTCGACCTCCTCCACCTTCTCCTCCACCAAGGATGCACCCGGGGATAACCGCCGTCGTCCAGGCCGGCCATCCGCTCGAAGAGGTTCCACGAGGCCGGATGACCGCAGACGGCGTACGAGACGGCCGAGGCGAGCACGTACAGCACGAGCATGGGCAGGCCGACGCAGAACGCGTACTGCGTGGCGTGGCGGGACTCGTGATCGAGCAGGCAGCCGGTGAGATAGCCCTCCCGGTGCTTGGTCAGGATGACGTTGCCCACGGTGAACGCCCCGGCGACGGGGAACGGGATGCGGTAGCCGTGGGCGTAGACGAGGCCCCGCTCCCCTCTGCGGGTGCGCGCTCCGCCGATCCGCGCGATCAGCAGCCCGAGGGGCGTGGAGAGGTTGACGTAGTTGATGACCTGCCGGACCCGGTGCGACCGCCGCATGTCCCCAGGATCGGCGAGGGCCCCCGCCTATACAAGCACGGGCGGGCTCAGACCCGGCTGGACGACCCCAGCAGCCACGAACCGCTGGACCGTGTGACGACCACGGCCGCCGCGACGGCGACGGCGCCGCCGTACAGGTACCAGTAGCCGGCCGAGTTCCCCGCGATGGCGAGGTCTCCGGCCCGCTGCGGCGTGGCCAGCAGGAAAGACACGAGGAGCCAGCCGGCGGCGGGGACGAGCGCGCCCAGCTTGCCGCCCATCAGCCTGCCCATCGCGTACGGAACGGCGAACAGGGCCGCCAGCCAGGCGATCGCGGCGACCGGCACCTGCCCGGCGTACCACGCGTGCTGGAAGCCCCCGACGACGCCGAGCACCGCGCCCAGCAGGAAGAGCACGCCGTACGCCGCGCCGGTCACCGCCCCGGCCAGCGGGCCGGGAGTGTCCTCGGCCTCGACGGCGACCTGCGTCTCCTGGGTCATGCCACTCAACTTATCCGACGCCGGCGAACAGGTCGGTCTCGCGGTTGTACGGCTCGCCCAGGCCGCCGACCTCGGGCGGAGCGCCGATGCCGGGCCGGCCGGGGACCCCCGCGCGCAGGATGAAGTGCTCGACCCCGAGGGCCTGCTGGCCGACGTTGTTCGACAGCGCGAACCACGGCGCGTCCACGGCGATCTGCGTCGCGTGCGCCCGCATCGCGTCGAGCTTGGCCTCCACGTAGGGCCGGGCGTCGATCTCCGTCGTCACGTCCTCGTCGGCGCATCCCGGCATGTCGTCGATCGACTCCGGCACCCAGAAGTCGACGTCCGCCTCGCGCATGGTCTCGATGGTCCGCCGCAGCACCGACTTGGGCATGGCGGTGAGGTAGAACTTGGCGATCCGCCACGGCTCCCCGCCGGGGAACGCGGGGTCGGCGGCCAGTTCGAAGGCCCGCCAGGAGACGCGGTGCGCCTGGATGTGGTCGGGATGGCCGTAGAAGCCGTTCTCGTCGTAGGTGACGAGGACCTGGGGCCTGACCTCGCGGATCACCTTGACCAGCTCGCCCGCGGCCTCGTCGAGGTCGGCCTGCCAGAAGCAGCCGGGGCGGTCGTTGGTCGCCGCGCCCATCATGCCCGAGTCGCGCCAGCGGCCGGCCCCGCCGAGGAACCGGTGATCGGTGACGCCGAGCGCCTTGCACGCGGAGGCCAGCTCGCCGATGCGGTACTGCCCGAGCGTGTCGTCCCTGTCGGCCGCGTGGTGGGCGAGCTCCGGGGGGATGACCTCGCCTTCCTCTCCCAGCGTGCAGGTCACGAGCGTCACGTGCGCGCCCTCGGCGGCGTACCTGGCCATGGTCGCCCCGGTGCCGATCGTCTCGTCGTCGGGGTGGGCGTGCACGAGCAGCAAGCGACGGTCAGTCATGCCTCTGAGGGTAGTGCCCTCCTCCTGGCAGTATGAGGAGCTATGACGGAGAGCTTCCCGCGGTTGCATGCCAGGACCCGGCGGTTCACCCTCGGGGTGCCGCGCAACTTCACGATCTCCCCTGACGGCGGTCGGGTGACCTTCCTCAGGACGCGATCGGGCACCGATCCGGTGACCTGCCTGTGGGAGCTGGACGTCGCGTCCGGAGCCGAGCGGCTCGTGGTCGATCCCCTCGCCCTGGGCGCCGCCGACGAGGACCTGCCGCCGGAGGAGCGCGCCCGCCGCGAGCGGTCGCGGGAGTCCGCGGGCGGCGTGGTGGCCTACGCCACCGACCGGGAGGTGCGGCAGGCCGTCTTCGCGCTGTCGGGCGACCTCTACCTGACCGACCTCGCCTCGGGCGAGGTGCGACGGCTCCCGGCGGCCGGGCCGGTCATCGACCCCCGGCTCGACCCCACCGGCACGCGGGTCGCGTACGTCACCGGCGGCGCCCTGCACGTGCTGGAGATCGCCACCGGCGCGGACACCGGAGCTGACACCGTGCTGGCCGAGCCGGAAGGCGACCTGGTCACCTACGGCCTCGCGGAGTTCATCGCGGCCGAGGAGATGGAGCGGATGCGCGGCTACTGGTGGTCGCCCTCCGGCGACCGCCTGCTCGTGGCCCGCGTGGACGAGTCGCCGGTGGCCCTGTGGCACATCGCCGATCCGGCCAACCCCGATCGTCCGCCCGTTTCGCAGCGCTACCCCGCCGCCGGCACGGCCAACGCCGAGGTCACGCTGCACGTCATCGGCCTGGACGGCGCGCGTACGGCGGTGCCGTTCGAGCAGGAGTACCTGGTGACGGCGGCCTGGGACGCCCACGGCCTCGCGATCGTCACGCTCTCCCGCGACCAGCGGACCATGCGCCTGCTGACGGCCGACCCGGGCACGGGCGAGACGACGCTCCTGCGTGAGGACACCGACCCGGCCTGGGTGGACATCGCCACCGGTGTCCCGGCCCGCCTGGCCGACGGCACGCTCGTGTGGGTGGCCGACGCCGACGGCGGCCGCCGCCTCGTGGTCGGTGACGAGCCCGTCACGCCGCCGTCGCTGCAGGTCCGCGCGGTGCTCGACGTCGACGGCGACACCGTGCTCTTCTCCGCGAGCGGCGAGCCCACCGAGATCCACCTGTGGACGTACGCGGCGGGCACCATCAGCGCCGTCACCACCGAACCGGGCGTCCACTCCGGCCGCCGGGCGGGCGGCGTGACGCTCGTCGCCCGGCAGAGCCTCGACACCGAGGGCACGACGGTTTCCGTCGGGGCAGTGTCGATCAAGTCCCTCGCCGAACGGCCCGGACTGGAGCCGCGCGTGTCGCTCGTCCGGGCGGGCTCGCGCGAGCTGTCCACGGCCGTCCTGCTGCCCTCGTGGCACGTGCCCGGCTCGGGCCCGCTGCCCGTCCTGTTGGACCCGTACGGCGGGCCGCACGCCCAGCGGGTGCTGTCGGCCCGGCGGATGTTCCTGGAGTCCCAGTGGTGGGCCGAGCAGGGCTTCGCGGTGATCGTGGCCGACGGGCGGGGCACGCCGGGGCGCGGCCCGGCCTTCGAACGCGAGATGCTGCACGACTTCACGATCTCGCTGCAGGACCAGGTGGACGCCCTGCAGGGCGTGGCGGCCCTGCACCCGGGCGACCTCGACCTGTCGCGGGTGGCGATCCGGGGCTGGTCGTTCGGCGGCTATCTCGCCGCACTCGCGGTGCTGCGCCGCCCCGACGTGTTCCACGCCGCCGTCGCCGGGGCGCCGGTCACCGACTGGCGGCTGTACGACACCTGCTACACCGAGCGCTACCTCGGCCACCCCGACGAGGGGCACTACGAGAGGTCGTCGCTCCTCGGCGACGCGGAGAAGGGAGACGCAGAAAAGCTGGAGCGACCGCTGCTGCTGATCCACGGCCTGGCCGACGACAACGTGGTCGCCGCGCACACGCTGCGGCTGTCGTCGGCCCTGCTCGCGGCCGGCCGCCCGCACACCGTGCTCCCGCTGTCGGGCGTCACCCACATGACGCCGCAGGAGGTCGTCGCGGAGAACCTGCTGCTCCTGCAGCTCGACTTCCTCAAGAAGTCGCTGAACATGAGCTGACGCTCAGCGGGCGGTGCCGTGCCAGCTGTCCCACAGCGCGGCGTAGGCGCCGCCCGCCGCCACCAGGTCGTCGTGCGAGCCCAGCTCGCTGATCCGGCCGTCCTCCACCACCGCCACGCGGTCGGCGTCGTGCGCCGTGTACAGCCGGTGCGCGATGGCGATCACCGTACGGCCCTCCAGCACGGCGGCGAGCGACCGCTCCAGGTGGCGGGCGGCCCGCGGGTCGATCAGCGAGGTCGCCTCGTCCAGGACGAGCGTGTGCGGGTCGGCCAGCACCAGCCGGGCGAGCGCGAGCTGCTGCGCCTGGGCCGGGGAGATCGCCGTCCCGCCCGAGCCCACAGCGGTGTTCAACTCCTCGCCGGATCCGTTACCCAGAGCCGCCACCCACTCCCAGGCGTCCACGGCCTCCAGCGCGCGGCGTACGTCCACGTCGGAGGCGTCGGGCCTGGCGATCAGAAGGTTGTCGCGCAGCGTCCCCCGGAACACGTGGTGCTCCTGCGTCACCAGGGCGACGTGCCCGCGCAGCTCGTCGAGCGGCAGCTCGACCAGCGGCACCCCGCCGACCGTGACCGACCCGCGCCCCGGCGCGTGCACCCCGGCGATGAGGCGGCCCAGCGTCGACTTGCCCGCCCCGGAGGGCCCGACCATGGCCAGCCGCTCCCCCGGGCGTACGTCGAGGTCGATGCCGTGCAGCACGTCGTGGCCCTCGCGGTAGGCGTACCGCACGCCGCTGACCTTCAGCTCCTCCCCCACCGGCCGGGCGTCGCCCACCGTCCGGTCGTCGGGCACACCTCCCACGCCCAGCAGCCGGGCCATCGAGGCCCCGCCGACCTGGAGCTCGTCCACCCACGACAGCAGCCGGTCGAGCGGGTCGATGAGCTGCTGGACATAGAGCGTGGCGGTCGTCACCTGGGCCACCGTCACCCAGCCCTCGATGGAGAACAGCCCGCCGATGAGCAGGGTCGCCACGACCGGGACCACGTAGCCGAACTCGACGGCCGGGAACCACACCATGCGCAGGCCCAGGGTGTACCGCTCGGCGGCGAACGACCGGGCGATGTCCCGGTCCGTACGGTTCGCGCGGCGGCTCTCCAGCCCCAGCGCCTCGATCGTGCGCGCGCCCTCGACGGTCTCGGCCAGGCCCTCGGTCATGTCGGCGTACGCCGCGTTCTCCCGCAGGTAGCCGTCCCTGGCGCGGTTGAGGTACCACCGGGTGGCGCCCCACAGCAGCGGCACGGCGACCAGCGACGGCACCGCCATCACCGGGCCGACGAGGATGCCCGCGCCGACCACGAACGCGCCGGTCACGACCGCGATCAGCGTCTCGGGCACGGCGTGCCGCACCGATCGCGACAGCGCGTCCACGTCCCTGGACGTACGGGTGATGAGGTCGCCGGAACCGGCCCGCTCGACCATCGAGAGCGGCAGCGCGAGCACCCGGCCCACGAAGTCCTCCCGCAGCTCGGCCAGCACCTTCTCGCCCAGCCGGGACGAGGCGTACACCGCGAACCTGACCAGCACGGCCTGCGCGGCCACGAAGGCGGCGATGGCCAGGGCGACGGCGTCCACGCGCAGGTCGGCCCGGCCCTCGGCCAGGCCCTCCACCAGGTCGCCGAGCATGCGGGGCGCGACCAGCCCGGCGACCGCCGCCAGGGCGTGCAGGGCCAGCGCGAGGCCGAGCTCGCGCGGATACTTCAGCGTCAGCCGGCGGGCGTAGGCGCGCACCTGCGCCCGGTCGGCGACCGGCAGGATCTCGCGGGCCATGCTCAGCCTTCCCCTCGCGTCACCGTGGCGCGGTATGCGGGCACCCTGCCGAGCAGCTCCCGGTGGGTGCCCTCGGCGCGCACCACGCCGTCCTCGACGTACAGCACGTGGTCGGC
Source organism: Microbispora sp. NPDC046933 (assembly GCF_040644635.1). Taxonomy (NCBI): domain Bacteria; kingdom Bacillati; phylum Actinomycetota; class Actinomycetes; order Streptosporangiales; family Streptosporangiaceae; genus Microbispora; species Microbispora sp. NPDC046933. Next base: position 7,718 of record NZ_JBEYWW010000010.1, read on the forward strand.
CCGGTCGAGCACGAGCGGGCTGGTCGTGCAGACCAGGGTCGCGCGGCCCGCCCGCGCCTTGCCCAGCCGTTCGGCGACGCGCGCCTCCGTGTGCGCGTCGACGGCGCTGGTGGGCTCGACCAGGATCAGGATCTGCGCGTCGGCGAGCAGCGCCCGGGCCAGCCGCAGGCGCTGCTGCTGGCCGCCGGAGAACTCGCGGCCCGACTCGGCCACGTGCGCGTCCAGGCCCTCGGGCAGCGCCGCCACGATGTCCTCGGCGCACGAGGCGTACAGCGCCTGGCGGACGTCCTCGTCGGTGGCCGTGCCCCGCACGTCGAGCTCGTCGCGCAACCGTCCGGTGAACAGCCGCGCGCCGTTGTCGGCCACCAGGATGTGCCGCCTGACCTCGGCGAGCGGCAGCTCCGCCAGCGGCGCGCCGCCGAGCGTGACGTCACCGGGGGCGAACCTGCCCAGGCGGTCGGCGACGGCGATGGCGTCCTCCGGCGCGGCCGCCGCGAGCGCCGTGAGCCGGCCGGGCCGGACCTCGACACCCGACTCGCCGTCGCGGAGCGTGCCCGGCAGCGTGTTCGGTCCGGCGGACAAGCGGCCGTCGCCGCCGGTGATCTCGGGCTGCAGGGACAGGATGCGGCACACGCGGCGCGCCGCCACGTGCCCCTTGGTCAGCTTGTCGGCGGCCTCCGTCAGTGTGCGCAGGGGCGCGATCAGGAAGACCGCGTAGCCGTAGAACGCGACGAGCTGGCCGGGAGTGATGCGGCCGTCGAGCGCGAAGTGCGCCCCGAGCCAGGTCACGCAGGCGATCAGCACGCCGGGCAGCAGGATCTGGGCGCCCTCCAGCAGGGACTCCACCGAGGCCACCCGCACGCCCGCCTGCCGTACGCGCTGCGACTCCTCGCGGTAGCGCGCGGCGAAGACCTGCTCGCCGCCGACGCCGCGCAGCACCCGCAGGCCGGCCACGATGTCGGCGGCCCGGGTGGCCAGGTCGCCCTGCAGGTCGCGCTGCGCGTGCTGGCGCCGGTGCAACGGCTTCAGCAAAGGCCCCACCGCGGCCGCCATCAGCGGCACCCCGATCAGCACGACAAGACCCAGCGGAACCGAGGTGGCGATGAGGATCACGGTCACCGCGACGATCGCGACGACCGCGCCGGCGCCCCGCAGGAGAATGTCCATGGCGTTGCCGATGTGCGCGATGTCCGAGTTGCCCACGCTGACGACCTCGCCCGTCGAGAGGCGTTTCGGCAGCGTCGCCCCGAGCCTGGCCGCCTGCCGTACGGTGACCTGCACGGTGCGGTAGGCCGCCGACAGCCAGGCGAAGGTCGCGAAGCGGTGCCGCGTGACCCCGGCGACCGCCTGGACCACGCCGAGACCGAGCACCACCAGCGACCACTTGATCAACGTGCCGGCGTCCGCCGCGGCCATCGCGTCGATCGCCTTGCCCAGGGCCGCCGGCACGAGCGCCTGTCCCAGCCACCACAGCACCGCCAGGCCGACTCCGGCCAGCAGCGGGACGGCCTGACCACGCGCCACCCACCACAGGTAGCGCAGCGGCCCGCGGGCGTCGGGAATGCCGGGATCGGCCACAGGAAGAGAGCGCATGGTCGTTCCAGGCTCGCAAAAACGCAGGTCGCCGGGCAAATCGTTTTCTCCGTCAACCAAGGTTGACAGAAGGACGAGTGTCAACCTATGTTGACGACATGAGCGATACGGCACAGCTGGCGAGCGACGCCGGCAGCCGCGATCCGGCCGTCGGTCTGCGGGCCGTACGGGCCCTGCGGCTCCTGGTGGAACGGCTCGAAGCGCTGCAGGTGGAGAACGCACGCGACGCGGGATGGTCCTGGCAGGACATCGCGCTCCTGCTGGGGGTGTCCCGGCAGGCGGTGCACAAGAAGTACGCGGGCGGGCGAGGACTGCTGAGACGGGAGAAGTAGATGTTCGAACGGTTCACCGAAGACGCCCGGCAGGTCGTCAAGCACGCGGTGGAGCAGGCGCGCGAGCTCCGGCACGGACAGGCGGGCACCGAGCACATCCTGCTCGGCCTGCTGAGCCGCCCGGAGACGCTGTCCGCCCGGCTCCTCGCCGCCCACGGGATCACCCATGAGCGGGTGCGGGCGGAGGTCGTCCGGATCCTCGGCGACGCCACGGGCGGGGACATCGACGCGGAAGCCCTGGAGACTATCGGCATCGACCTGTCGGCCGTCCGGGAGAGGGTCGAGGAGGTCTTCGGCGTCGGGGCCCTCGACCGGGAGCCTCGCCGCGACCGCCGAGGGGTCCTCCTCAGCGGGCGCCGGGCCCCGTTCAGCCCCCGCGCCAAGAAGACGCTCGAACTCGCGCTGCGCGAGGCCATCGCGCTCAAGAGCAGGGAGATCCGCGAAGGGCACATCCTCCTCGGCGTCATCCGGGAGGGCGAGGGGCTGGGCGTCCGCATCCTGGCCGACGCCGGGATCGACCTGTCCGAGCTCCGGGCGGAGGTCAAAAGCGGCCTCTGACCGGCCGGGTCAGTCGTCCAGGGCCGCCAGGGCGTCCGCGAGAGTCTCGTAGATGGGGAACGCGGCGTGCAGCCCGGTCACCGTGAGGATCCTCCGGAAGACGCCCCGAACGCCGGCGAGCTTCATGAACCCGCCCGCCTCGACGGCGCGATCGTGCGCCTCCAGCAGGAGCCGCAGGCCCATGGAGTCGCAGAAGGTCAGCTCGGAGGCGTCCACGACCAGCCGGGTGGCGCCCTCCTCCGCCAACTTGCCGAACACGGTGCGCAGGCGCTCGCCGGAGATGACGTCCAGCTCGCCGGCCAGGGTGACGAGAGTGTGCGCCGCCTCGTGGCTCACCGTGACGCCAAATCTCGTCGTCATCGCCTTGTCCTCATCCCGAAAGATCTTCACCGTGAAAGATCTACAGAGAAGTTACACCTCTGCTTACCCCGGCAGGCGAGGGGAGGCAAGGACGGACAGGCATCGGCGGGACTCAGCGATCGCCGGCGATCTCGTACAACCCGCCTGAGTCGGCGTCCGAGTCCGGCGCGCCGTCGGTCGGAGGCCGGCGCGGACCGGCGTCGGCCGCGTGGCTGAGCGCCTCCGCGACCGTGGGGTGCTGTTCGAACACGTTGCGCAGGCCGGTGATCGTCAGCACCCGGCGCAGCACGCCCTGCACGCCGCTCAGTATCAGCCGGACGTTCAGGGCCTGGCCCCGCTGCAACGCGGAGATCAGCTCGCTCAGCCCGCGCGAGTCGCAGAACATGAGCTCGGCAGCGTCGATCACGAGGACGGACGTCCCGGGGGACTCCCAGACCCGGTGCAACTCGTCGTGGAGCACGTGAACGGTGCCGGCGTCGAGATCGCCTTCCACGCGGACGACGACGGCCGCGCCATGGACTGCGGACGCGACCTTCAAGGTGGAACGTGGACCGGTCACGGGCATGCTCACTCCCTCGCCTGCGGGGACACGGCAGGCGCGTTACGCCAACACAAATCACACGTTACCCGGGAGGAGGGGGGATTATGTCGCCGAGCGCCTGACCCCGCCCCTCTCCTGTCCTCGGGTCTTGCCGATGAACATCCCCTTGGCGTATAACCTGCAATACCAACTTGTTTTATGGGGAATCCGGAGAGGGTGGCGCATGCGTCGGGTTGGCAGCTTATTCGCCGTACTGTCCGCGGGCCTGGTCCTGACCGGATGCGCGGGGTCCGGCGTACCCGTGGACGCGGCCGCGGCGCGCGGTCCGTCCGGCGGCGACACCGTGATCATCGGCACCACGGACAAGGTGTACGCCCTGGACCCGGCGGGGTCGTTCGACGCCGGCTCCGGGACGGTGATCGGGCAGACGTTCGCGACCCTGCTGGATCACCCCGCGGGGAGCGCGCTGCTGCGGCCGAACCTGGCGAAGTCGGCGGAGTTCACCTCACCGAAGGAATACACGGTGGTGCTCAAGCCGGGCCTGAAGTTCGCCAACGGCAACCCCCTGACCGCCACCGACGTCAAGTTCAGCTTCGACCGCCAGCTCAAGATCGCCTCACCGAACGGCCCGTCGTCCCTGCTGTACAACCTGGCCGAGGTCGAGGTTTCCGACGAGACCACAGTGATCTTCCGGCTCAAGAGCGCCAACGACCAGGTGTTCCCGCAGATCCTTGCCAGCGGCGCGGGCGAGATCGTGGACCACACGGTGTTCTCGCCGGCCGAGGTGACGCCGGACGCGGCGATCGTCGCGAAGAAGCCGTTCTCCGGGCCGTACAGCATCGCCGCCTACGCCCCCAACCAGCTGGTCGAGTTCCAGGCCAACCCGAACTACCAGGGCGTGCTGGGCACGCCGTCGTTCCCGACGGTGCACCTGAAGTACTACGCGTCCGAGGACAACCTCAAGCTCGACCTCCAGCAGGGCGATCTCGACCTGGCCAGCCGCACCCTGTCGATCACCGCTCTGGAGTCGCTCGGCAAGCAGCAGGGGCTGAAGGTCTACCACGGCGCGGCGACCGGCATGCAGTACATCGTGTTCAACTTCACGACCCAGCCGTACGGGACCGGCACCCCCGACGCCGACCCGAAGAAGGCGCTGGCGGTGCGCCAGGCGGTCGCGGACTCGCTCGACCGGCAGGCCATCGCCACGCAGGTGTACAAGGGCACCTACCAACCGCTGCACACGTTCCTGCCGGAGGCGGTGCCGGGTGGCGTCCCGGTGCTCAAGTCCCTCTACGGCGACGGCGACGGCGGCCCCGACCCGGCCAAGGCGGCCGGAAGGCTGCGCGCCGCCGGGGTGACCACCCCGGTGACCCTGCGGCTCCAGTACAACACCGATCACTACGGCGCCTCCAGCGCGGACTCGTTCGCGCTGATCAAGAACCAGCTGGAGGCGACCGGCCTGTTCAAGGTCGACCTGCAGTCCACCGAGTGGACCCAGTACGCGAAGCAGCGGGTCGCCGACGCCTATCCCGAGTTCCAGCTCGGCTGGTACGCCGACTACCTGGACGCGCAGGACTTCTTCCAGCCGCTGTACGGCAAGAACGGCTTCGTCGCCAACCACTACGACGACCCGGACCTGATCGCCCTGATCGACAAGCAGGCCACCACCCCGGGCGACGACGCCCGCCTCGGCCTGGCGGCCCGGATCCAGCAGAAGCTGGCCGCGGCACTGCCGATCGTGCCGCTGCTGCAGAGCTCGTCCAGCGTGGTCGCCAACGGCAAGGTCGGCGGCGTGCAGGAGGCGCTGGCGACCGGTGGCCTTCCCTTCGGCGCTCTGAAGGCCCGGTGACGCCGCTGGTCCGCTACGTGCTGGTCAGGTTCCTGTTGATCATCCCGACCGTGCTCGTGCTGACCACACTGGTGTTCTTCCTCATGCGGGTGATCGGCGACCCGATCACCGCCGCCTTCGGCGGCCGGCTCGACGCCGCGGAGCTGAGCCGCCGCATCCACGCCGCGGGGTACGACCGGGGCATCGTCGCCCAATACGCCGACTACCTCGGCCGGGTCGCCCGCGGCGACTTCGGCACGACTCTCACCGATCACCAGCCGATCAGCGCGATATTGCGCACCTACGGCACGGCCACCCTGGAGCTGGTCGCCTACTCGCTGGTGGTGGCGCTGGTCCTGAGCCCCGTGCTGGGGATCCTCGCCGCCCGGCTGCGCGACCGGGGCGTCGACGCCGGTCTGCGCGTGTTCGCCATCCTCGGGTACGCCGCTCCGGTGTTCTTCGTGGGTCTGCTTCTCAAGCTCGTCTTCGCGATCCGGCTCGGCTGGCTGCCGGTGAACGGCAGGCTCACCACGGCAGGCGAGATCGAGTTGCGGCGGCTGGGTCCCGGGTCCGGGATCTACCTGCTCGACGCGATCCGGGCCGGCAGCGGCTCCCTGGCCGCCGACGTGCTGCGGCACGCGGTGCTGCCCGCGGTGGCGCTCGGCCTGCTGAGCACGGGGATCTTCCTGCGCCTGTTCCGCACGGGGCTGATCGGCACGCTCGGAAGCGACTACGTGCTGGCCGGCCGGTCGCGCGGGGTGAGCGAGCTGCGGCTGACCACCCGGCACGCCCTGCGCCCGGCGCTCGTGCCCATCATCACCGTGATGGGACTGCAGATCGCCTCACTCCTGTCGGGGGCCGTCCTCACCGAGACGACCTTCGAGTGGAAGGGGCTGGGTCTCCAGCTGACGCAGTACCTCCAGGCCCGCGACTACGTCGCCGTCCAGGGGATCGTCATGGCGCTCGCGGTGATCGTCGCGGTCGTCAACTTCCTCGTCGACGTCGTCGCCGCCCTCATCGACCCCAGGATCCGGTACTGACCATGGCCCTGCCCTCCTCCCGGACTCCGCTGCTGCGGCTGGTGGCCCGCAGCCGCGGCTACCAGCGCGGCATGGTGCTGGTCGGCGGCGCCCTCACCGCGCTGGTCGCCGTCGCCGCGGTGCTCGCACCGTTGATCGCCCCGTACGGCTACGCGCAGCTTCGCGACGGGCACGGTTACTTCGGCGCCCAGCTGCCGCCGTCGGCCGCGCACTGGCTGGGCACCACCGTCGGCGGGTACGACGTGCTGTCCCGGGTGATCTGGGGTGCGCGGACCGCCCTCGAGGTGATCGTCGCAGGCACCGTCGCCGCTCTGCTGCTGGGCGTGATCCTCGGCCTGGCCGCCGGCTACCTGGGCGGCCGGCTGGACGGGATCGCCGTAGTCGTGGCGGACGCGACCTACGCGTTCCCGTCGCTGCTGCTGGCGCTGGTGATGTCCATAGTGATCAGTGGGGGGACCTCCGGGCACTGGTCGGGCATCCTGTCCACGGCGGCCACCACGACGGTCCTGTTCACCCCGCAGTACTTCCGGGTCGTACGGGCCGAGACGCTGCGGCTCAAGCACGAGCCGTTCGTGGAGTCCGCGCGGGTGATCGGCGTGCCCCGGATCCGCGTCCTCACCCGGCACGTGCTGGTCAACGCCACCCGCACGCTGCCGCTGGTCGTCACCCTGAACGCCGCGGGCGCGGTCGGCACCCTGGCCGGGCTGGGGTTCGTGGGCTTCGGCATCGAGCCGACCTCCGCCGCGGAATGGGGCTACGACCTCAACCGGGCCCAGTCGGATATCGCCGCGGGCATCTGGTGGACCGCCGTCTTCCCCGGTCTCGCGATCGTCCTCACGGTCCTCGGCGTGACACTGCTGGGCGAGGGACTCGACGACATCCGCGACCCCCGGCTGCGTGCCCGCCGTACGCGCCGGACGACCGGGGCCGGCTCTCCGGGCGCCCGCGGCCGCGAGACGGAGGCGGTGCCGTTGAGCGTCGAGCACCTGTCGGTCTCCTTCGTCACGGACACCGGTGTCGTGCCGGCCGTCGAAGACCTGACGCTCACGGTGCGGCCCGGGGAGATCCTCGCGATCGTCGGCGAGTCCGGTTCCGGCAAGACCGTCACCGCGCGCACCGCGCTGCGGCTGCTGCCGGACACGGCGATCACCACCGGACAGGTGCGGGTGGCGGGCCAGGACGTGCTGCGCGCCGGCCTGCGGCATCTGCGGCGGCTGCGCGGACGCGACATCGCGATGATCTTCCAGGAGCCGTCCGCCGCGCTCAACCCGGTCTACCCGGTCGGCTGGCAGATCGCCGAGGGCATCCGCGCGCACGAGCGCACGGGCCGGCGGCAGGCGCGGCAGCGGGCGATCGAACTGCTCGACATGGTCGGCATCCCCGACGCCGAGCGCCGGGTCGACCACTATCCGCACCAGTTCTCCGGCGGCCAGCGGCAGCGCGTCGTGATCGCCGCCGCGCTCGCCCTCGGCGCGCCGCTGCTCGTCGCCGACGAGCCCACCACCGCCCTCGACGTCACCGTCCAGGCCGGGATCCTGGACCTGCTGCGCGACCTGCGCGACACCCGGGGCACCGCCATCGTGCTGATCACCCACAACATGGGGGTGGTCGCGGACCTCGCCGATCGTGTCGCCGTGCTGCGTGACGGGCGGCTGGTCGAGGAGGCCGACGTCCGCACGCTGTTCCGGGAGCCGCGCGAGGAGTACACCCGGCGGTTGCTGCGGGCCGTCCCCCGCCTGCCCTCGCCGGGCGAATCCGGAACAGCCGGCGAGCCGGCCGGAGAAGCGGTCGTCGAGGCGGTCGTCGAGGCGGCGGGCCTGGTCGTCGACTACCCGGGACGGCTCGGGCAGCCGCCGTTCCGCGCGGTCGACCGCGTGGACCTGCGCATCGCGCCCGGCGAGGTGCTGGGGCTGGTCGGCGAGTCGGGTTCGGGGAAGAGCACCATCGCCCGCGCCATCGCCGGCCTGGTGCCCGTCACGGCGGGGAGCCTGCGCGTGCTGGGCACCGAGCTGGCCGGGGCGCGTGAGCGGGCCGTACGGCCCGTCCGCCCGCACCTCGGCTTCGTCTTCCAGGATCCGTCGGCCTCGTTCAACCCGAAGCGGACCGTCGGCGACGGCATCGCCGAACCGTTGCTCACCCATCGAGCAGGGCTGGAGCAGGCGGAGGTCCGGCGGCGCGTGGGCGAGTTGCTCGACGCCGTCCACCTCGGCTCCGGCTACGCGGACCGGTATCCGCACGAGTTGTCCGGCGGGCAGCGCCAGCGCGCCGGTCTGGCCCGCGCCCTCGCCCTCCGGCCCCGGCTGCTGATCGCCGACGAGCCGACCAGCGCCCTGGACGTCTCGGTGCAGGAACGCGTGCTGGAACTGTTCCTGCGGCTTCAGCGCGAACTCGGCTTCGCCATGCTCTTCATCAGCCACGACCTCGCCGTCGTCAACGCGCTCGCGCACCGGGTCGGCGTCCTCTACCAGGGGACCCTCGTCGAGGAAGGGGACCGGAGTCAGGTGCTGACCAGGCCCGCCCACGAGTACACCCGCCGCCTGGTGGCGGCTTCTCCCGTCCCCGACCCGGTGGAGCAGGCGGCCCGCCGAGGAGGCGTGAGCCGTGCGGCCCACGCCTCCTGGGAACGCGGTGGCGCTACTTGGAGGCGGCCTTGAGGTAGTCGGCGTTCATCCGGGCGATGGTGTCGAACGGGATGCCCTTCGGGCACACCGCCGTGCACTCGCCCGTGTTGGTGCAGCCGCCGAAGCCCTCGGCGTCCATCTGCTCGACCATCGCCCTGGCGCGGGACTCGCGCTCCGGCTGGCCCTGCGGCATCAGGCCCAGGTGAGTGATCTTCGCCGCGGTGAACAGCGAGGCCGACCCGTTGGGGCAGGCCGCGACGCACGCGCCGCAGCCGATGCAGGTCGCGGCGTCGAAGGCGGCGTCGGCGTCGGCCTTCGGCACCGGGACGGAGTGCGCCTCCGGGGCGGACCCGGCGGGGACGGAGATGAAGCCGCCCGCCTGGATGATCCGGTCGAACGCCGACCGGTCCACCACGAGGTCCTTGATCACCGGGAACGCCGCGGCCCGCCACGGCTCGATGGTGATGACGTCGCCGTCCTTGAAGTGCCGCATGTGCAGCTGGCAGGTCGTGGTGAGCTTCTGCTCGCCGTGCGCGACGCCGTTGATGACCATGCCGCACATGCCGCAGATGCCCTCGCGGCAGTCGTGGTCGAAGGCGACCGGGTCGTCGCCCTCCAGGATCAGCCGCTCGTTCAGGACGTCGAGCATTTCCAGGAACGACATGTCCGGCGAGACGTCTTCGACCCGGTAGGTCACCATCCGTCCCTTGTCCGACGAGCCGTTCTGCCGCCAGATCTTGAGGGTCAGGTTCACTTGTAGCTCCGCTGGGTCATCTTGACGTACTCGTAGTTCAGCTCTTCCTTGTGCAGCACCGGGCCGTCCGGAGTCCACTCCCAGGCGGCGACGTAGGCGAAGTTCTCGTCGTCGCGCAGCGCCTCGCCGTCCGCGTCCTGCGACTCGGCCCGGAAGTGGCCGCCGCACGACTCCGTACGGTGCAGCGCGTCGATGCACATCAGCTCGGCGAGCTCGAAGAAGTCGGCCACCCGGCCGGCGCGTTCGAGCGCCTGGTTGAGCCCCTCGGCGTCGCCCGGCACCTTGACGTTGTTCCAGAACTCCTCGCGCAGCTCGGGGATGCGCTCCAGCGCCTTGCGCAGCGACTCCTCGGTGCGCTCCATGCCGCAGTAGTCCCACATGATCCGGCCGAGCTCCCGGTGGAAGGAGTCGGCGGTGCGGTCGCCGTTCACGGACAGGAGCTTGTCGATCTTGTCCTGGACGGACTTCCTGGCCTCCGTGATGTCGCCCTCCTCGACCGGGCCGAACGAACCGGCCCCGGCGAGGTAGTCGCCGATCGTCGTCGGCAGCACGAAGTAGCCGTCCGCCAGGCCCTGCATGAGGGCGGAGGCGCCCAGACGGTTCGCGCCGTGGTCGGAGAAGTTGGCCTCGCCGATCACGAACAGCCCCGGGATGGTGGACTGCAGGTCGTAGTCCACCCACAGCCCGCCCATCGTGTAGTGGACGGCCGGGTAGATGCGCATCGGCACCTCGTACGGGTTCTCGCCGGTGATGCGCTCGTACATCTCGAAGAGGTTGCCGTACTTCTTCTCGACGGCCTCCCGGCCCATTCGCCGGATGGCGTCGGCGAAGTCGAGATAGACGCCGAGCCCGCCCGGCCCGACGCCGCGGCCCTCGTCGCAGACGTTCTTGGCGGCGCGGCTGGCGATGTCACGCGGCACGAGGTTGCCGAACGCCGGGTAGATGCGCTCCAGGTAGTAGTCGCGCTCGTCCTCGGGGATGTCGCCGGGCGCCCGGTCGTCGCCCTTGCGCTTCGGCACCCACACCCGGCCGTCGTTGCGCAGCGACTCCGACATCAGCGTCAGCTTCGACTGGTGGTCACCGCTCTGCGGGATGCAGGTCGGGTGGATCTGCGTGTAACAGGGGTTGCCGAAGTACGCGCCCTTCTTGTGTGCCCGCCAGATCGCCGTGGTGTTGCAGCCCTTGGCGTTGGTGGACAGGTAGAACACGTTGCCGTAGCCGCCGCTGGCGAGCACGACGGCGTCCGCGAGATGCGTCTCGATCTCACCGGTGACCATGTCGCGCACCACGATGCCCCGGGCCCGGCCGCCGCTCACGATGAGTTCGAGCATCTCGTGGCGGGTGTGGACCTCCACGTTGCCCGCCGCGACCTGCCGCTCCAGGGCCTGGTACGCGCCGAGCAGGAGCTGCTGGCCCGTCTGGCCGCGGGCGTAGAAGGTGCGCGACACCTGGGTGCCGCCGAAGGACCGGGTGTCGAGCAGGCCGCCGTACTCGCGGGCGAACGGCACGCCCTGCGCCACGGCCTGGTCGATGATGTTCACGCTGACCTGGGCGAGGCGGTAGACGTTCGACTCGCGGGCGCGGTAGTCGCCGCCCTTCACGGTGTCGTAGAACAGCCGGTAGATGCTGTCGCCGTCGCCGCGGTAGTTCTTGGCGGCGTTGATGCCGCCCTGCGCGGCGATGGAGTGGGCACGGCGGGGCGAGTCCTGGTAGCAGAACGACTTGACCTTGTAGCCCAGCTCGCCCAGCGTGGCCGCGGCGGAGCCACCGGCCAGGCCGGTGCCGACGACGATGACGGTCAGCTTGCGCTTGTTGACCGGGTTGACCAGCTTGGCCTGGAAACGACGCTTGTCCCAGCGGTCCTCGATCGGGCCCGCCGGCGCCTTGGCGTCCTGGATGGGCTCGCCCACCCGGTAATGCCCGACGACGGCCGGTTCTGCGCCCTGGCTCTCCTGCTGGACGTTCTCCTGCTGAACGTTCTCCTGCTGGGCGCGGCGGCGGAACTTCACTTGACCACTCCGATCATGACGCAGATGGGCGCGGCGACGAATCCGAGCACCAGCACCGCGGAGACCGCGACGGCGCCCGTCTGCAGCGCGCGGCGGACGCGGGGGCGGCGGGTCAGGCCGAGCGACTGGAACGCGCTCCACAGGCCGTGGCGCAGGTGCAGGCCGACCATCACCATGGCGACCAGGTAGAACAGCGTCACCCACCAGCGGTCGGGCTGGAAGCCGGCGACCATCCGGGCGAACGGCGTGGCGTCGCCGCCCTCGGGGTTCACCGTGCCGAAGGTCATGTCCAGCAGGTGCCAGATCACGAACAGCAGGATGATCACGCCGCCGTACCGCATGGTGTGCGTGGCGTACCCGTTGGCCTGCGACTTCCGCTTGGCCGCGTACTTGACGGGCCGCGCCTTGGCCGCCCGGCGGGCGAGCGACACGGCCGCCCACATGTGCAGCACGACGCAGAGCGCGAGCACGATCTCGGTGATCGTCAACACGGTCCGGTTCGGCAGCGCGGGCGAGCCCACGGTGCGCAACCAGTCGGCATAGTGGTTGAAGGAGTCGGCACCCAGGAAGATCTTGAGGTTGCCCAGCATGTGAGCGATCAGGAAGAGCACGAGAACGGCGCCCGTGACGGCCATGACGGCCTTCCTGCCGGCCGAGGTGCCGAGCAGGCCGCGGCGGGCAGGCGTACGCGGCGCGGGGGTGCGAGGTGCGTTATGTGTGGGAACCGGCGCGGTCGCCGAACCTCTGTCCACGGAAGCAGAGTCCACAGAGTGGTCAACAGTGGCAGTCACGAATGCACACGCTAGGTTGGTGTTTTTCAGACGTCCAAGTCATGACAGTTCTGGTTTCGATAGCCCCCGGCTATGCGCTCTGTCCCGTACGGTTTCCAAGGGTCGAAGGTCCCGAGGGTGTGCGACGAAACTCACACCGCCTTCACACCCGGGGGGCGCATCGAGCCGGTTTCGGCGATAGCCCTAGGCTATTGAGCTGTGCAGCTCCAGCAACTGGCCTACTTCATGGCCGTGGCCGAGACGCGGCACTTCACCCAGGCCGCCGAGCGGATGCGGGTCGCGCAGCCGTCGCTGAGCAAGCAGATCAAGAGCCTGGAAACCGAGCTGGGAGCTCCCCTGTTCAGCCGGGCCCGGGGCAACGTCACGCTCACCCCCGCGGGTGAGGCGCTGCTCCCGCTCGCCCGCCGCATGCTCGCCGACGCCGAGACCGCCCGGCGCGAGGTCGCCGAGCTGGCGGGGCTGCGGCGGGGGCGGGTGCGCCTCGGCGCGACCCCGTCGCTGTGCGCCGGGCTGCTGGCCGACGCGCTGGCCCGCTTCCACCATGCCTACCCGGGGGTGGAGCTGCGGGTCGAGGAGGGCGGGTCCCGCGACCTCGTCCGCGATCTCGCCCGGGGCCAGCTCGACCTGGCCCTGATCATCCTGCCGCTGCAGAGCAGCGACCCGTCCCTGGTGACCCAGGAGATCCTGCGCGAGAACCTCGTCGTGGCCTCCGCGTCGGCCCCCGGGCGCAGGTCGTACATGCGGATCGAGGACCTGCGCGGACGGCCCATGGTCATGTTCCGCAGGGGCTACGACGTGCGCGAGGCGACGCTGGCGGCCTGCCGGCAGGCGGGGTTCGAGCCGCGCTTCGCGGTGGAGGGCGGGGAGATGGACGCGGTGCTGCGGTTCGTCGAGGCGGGGCTGGGCATCGCGGTGGTGCCCTCGATGGTGCTGGAGAACCGGCCGAGGCTGACGGGCACGCCTCTGCTGCCCGGGCTGCGCCGTACGGTCGCCCTCGCCCACCGCAAAGACGTGGAGCCGACTCGGGCGGCGCAGGCCTTCCGTGGGACGCTGTTGTCGTTCCTCGGCGAGGCCGCACGTGACGGGACGCTTCCCCCGGGAATAGAGGCGCTCGTTGACGTGTGAGCCCTAACCGAGCGGTTCCCAGACGATAGGTTTGTGCACACGATGCTGCACGACGATGATGCCGACGCTGACGAGAGGCGTTCGTGACCCCGGTCTCCCCTGATCTGCCCGATCCGCTCACCCTCCTGCTGATCGAGGACGACGCCGGCGACGCGTTTCTCGTCGAGGAGTTGCTGGCGGGCGCCGAGAGGCCACCGAAGATCACCTGGGCGCGGACGCTCGCCGAGGGACGCGCGCGGCTCACCGACGACGTGCAGTGCGTGCTCGTCGACCTCTCCCTTCCCGACGCCTCCGGGCTGGAGGCGCTGCAGCAGGTCCTCGCCATGGCCACGGACACGGCGGTGCTCGTCCTCACCGGGCTCGGAGACGCGCACGTCGGCATCGAGGCGGTCGCCGCCGGAGCGCAGGACTTCCTGGTCAAGCAGGACGTCGACGCCCGGCTGCTGATCCGCGCCATCCGGTACGCCATCGAGCGCAAGCGCGCCGATCTCGCCATGCGCGAACTGCTGCAGGAACGCATCGTCAGCAAGGAGAACTCCCGGCTCGAACGCGGCCTGCTGCCCGTCCCCCTGCTCGACCCCACGCTCCTCCACCACCAGGCCCGCTACCTTCCGGGACGTTCGGGCGGACTGCTGGCCGGCGACTTCTGGGACACCGTGCAGACGCCGGACGGAGCGGTGCACGTGCTGATCGGCGACGTGTGCGGGCACGGGCCCGACGAGGCCGCCCTCGGCACGGCGCTGCGCATCGCCTGGCGCACGCTGGTGCTGGCCGGGCAGACCGGCAACGACGTGCTGCGCACGCTCGACATGCTGCTGCGGCACGAGCGCAAGTCGCCGGAGATCTTCACCACGATGTGCACCGCGACCATCGCCCCCGACCTGACCACCGCCCGCCTGCACGTGATCGGCCACCCGCCGCCGCTGCTGCTGCGCGACGGCGTGCTCGGCGTGGTCACCGAGACGCCGTCAGGACCGCCGCTCGGGATCTTCCCGGACATCGAGTGGACGCCCATCGACGTCACCCTGGGCGAGCGGTGGTCGCTGCTGCTCTACACCGACGGGCTGATCGAGGCCACCGTCGGCGAGAACCGTGACCTGCTGGGCACCGAGGGTCTCGCGAACCTGATCCGCGCCCAGGCGGGGATCGACCTCGACCGCATCATCGCCAGTCTCGACGGCGCCATGCACGACGACGTCGCGGCCGTGCTCGTGTCCCGCGTGTCCCGTGGTGACGACAAATGAGCTCCCCGGCCCCGCTGCCCCCGCTGGCGCCGCCCGAGCGGGGCTCCCGCCTGCCGGTCAGCCGGTGGTTCGTGCTCGCCGGGGCCGGTGTCCTGCTCATCTTCGTGATCGCGGTCAGCGCCATCCTGCTCGCGCTCTCCTCGACGCACGAGGCCCGGCAGACCCTCGTCGACGCGGTCGACCCCGCCGCCCTGGAGACGCTGCGGGTAGCCCGCGCGGTGCAGGCGCAGGAGGGCGCGATCCGCGGATACGGGCTCACCGGCGAGCAGCAGTATCTCGACACCTACCGCCAGGGGGTCGCCGAGGAGCGGTCGGCGACGGACGCGATCGCCAGGCTCGTCCCCCGGTTGCCGCAGGGGTACGGCGTCCCCGGCCAGATCCGCGCGATCACCGACGCCACGGCCGCGTGGCGGCGCGACTACGCCGAGCCCGTGGTCACGCGGACCCTCAAGAGCGGCCCGGGCCCGCTCACCGACCTGGCCAAGAGCAACCTCCAGCGGTTCTCGGCGGTCCGGAGCGCGCTCGACACGCAGCAGGCCCTGCTCGGCCGGTTGCACGACGTCGCCAGGGACCGGCTCTACTCCGGCTGGAACACCATCTATGTGGCGGTCGCGGCGCTGGCCGGCGCGATGGTGCTGGCGATCGTGTTCTGCGCGCTGATCGTGCGCCGCGCGGTCGTGGGCCCGATCGCGGAGCTGACCCGGCAGGTCCGGGCGGTGGCCGCGGGCGACTTCGACCACGAGCTCGGGGTCGAGCGGCCGGCCGAGCTGTGGGAGCTGTCGGGCCACGTCGACGGGATGCGCCGCCGGATCATGACCGAGTGGCAGTCGTCCGTCGAGGCCCGCCAGCAGCTCGCCGAGCAGACCGAGGAGCTCAAGCGCTCCAACCGGGAGCTGGAGCAGTTCGCCTACGTGGCCAGCCACGACCTGCAGGAGCCGCTGCGCAAGGTGGCGAGCTTCACCCAGATGCTGGAGCAGCGCTACGCCGACCGGCTCGACGACCGCGCCCGGCAGTACATCGGCTTCGCGGTCGACGGCGCCCGCCGCATGCAGTTGCTCATCAACGACCTGCTCGACTTCTCGCGGGTGGGCCGGGTCGGCGGTGAACCGGAGGAGATGGACACGGGCGACGCGCTGGCCGGCGCCCTGCGCAACCTCGACGCCCGGCTGTCGGAGACCGGCGCGACGGTCACCCACGACGACCTGCCCAAGGTCGTCGGCAACCGCACGCTGCTGACCCAGCTCTTCCAGAACCTCGTCAGCAACGCGCTCAAGTTCCGCTCCGAGGAGCCTCCCCGCGTCCACATCGGCGTACGGCGGGACGGCGACATGTGGGAGTTCAGCTGCTCGGACAACGGGATCGGCGTCGAGCCGAAGTACGCCGACCGCATCTTCCTCATCTTCCAGCGCCTGCACCCGAGGGACGTCTATCCGGGGACGGGCATCGGACTGGCCCTGTGCCGCAAAATCGTCGAATATCATGGCGGCCGGATCTGGCTCGACACGAACGAGGACGCCGGAGCCACGTTCCGCTGGACCCTGCCGGCCCTGGGAGACCCAGATGAGTGAGCGCAGATGAGTGAGTTCCGCCCGATCGAGGTCCTCCTGGTCGAGGACGACCCGGGCGACGTGCTGCTCTGCCAGGAGGCGTTCTCCTACAACAAGGTCGGCAACAACCTCCGGGTGGTCAACGACGGCGAGCAGGCGCTGGCCTTCCTGCGCGGCGAGGGGCAGTACGCCTCGGCGCCCCGGCCCGACCTGGTGCTGCTCGACCTCAACCTGCCCCGCGTCAACGGTTTCGAGGTGCTGGAGGAGGTCAAGAAGGACCCCTCGCTGCGGACCATCCCCGTTGTGATCCTCACCACATCGGAGGCCGAGCAGGATATCCTGCGGGGATATAACCTGCACGCGAACGCCTACATCACCAAACCCGTGGATTTCGACCAGTTCACCCGGGTAGTACGGCAGATCGACGAATTCTTCGTGACCGTCGTCAAACTGCCGGGGAAGTGACCGAGATCACATCGAGGAGGAGTGACCCTCCTCACACTTCGTGATGTGCTCGTCGTAATGTGTGCCCCACCAATAACGCGCACGGCCTGAGCAGTACGGCGCGGTCGCTCCGGCGTGCGCGGAGTCAGTGAGGGTGGAAGGTCTCCGATGACCCAGACAACGGCCGAGAGCGCGGCAAGGAAACAACGCGCGCAGATCCGGGTGCGCACGCTTCGAACCGATCGATGGTGGCTGGCTCCGGCGCTCACGTTCGCCGGACTCTTCTTGTTCTTGATTTACGGCTTCTGGGCGATGTTCGACAGAAGCGTGCTCGCCGGATCGTACATCGCCCCCTTCTCGTCGCCCTGCTTGGCGGCGACGTCCTGTCCGGAAGGGGCCCGTCTGTTCGGGTTCGCTCCGTTCGGCGACTGGTACACCCTGCCGCCGGGGCTGCTGATCCTCGCCTTCCCCGGTGGATTCCGGCTCACCTGCTACTACTACCGCAAGTCGTACTACCGCTCGTGGTGGCTCTCGCCGCCGGCGTGCGCCGTGGCCGAACCGCACGGCAAGTACACCGGCGAGACGCGCCTGCCGCTGATCCTGCAGAACGTCCACCGCTACTTCTTCTACTTCGCCGCGATCATCGGTCTGATCCTGACGTACGACGCGGTGTTGTCCTTCCGCGACGCGAACGGCAACTGGGGGCACATCGGCCTCGGCACGATCATCCTCGTGGTGAACGCGATCCTGGTCCTCTGCTACACGTTCGGCTGCCATTCCTGCCGCCACATCACCGCCGGGCGCCTGAACCACTTCTCCAGGCACCCGCTGCGCTACAAGGCGTGGACCCTGGTCTCGAAGCTCAACGCCAGGCACCAGCAGTTCGCCTGGGCGTCGATGGTCTCGATCGTGATCGCCGACCTGTACGTCCGGCTCGTCGCCAAGGGCGTCATCAACTTCCCGTTCGCATAAGGATTTCAAGTGGAGCGTCACGAATACGACGTCGTCGTCATCGGAGCCGGTGGAGCGGGGCTCCGCGCGGCGATCGAGGCGCGGCAGCAGGGCAAGCGGACGGCCATCGTCTGCAAGTCGCTGTTCGGCAAGGCCCACACGGTCATGGCCGAGGGCGGCGCCGCCGCCGCGATGGGCAACGTCAACCCGAACGACAACTGGATGGTGCACTTCCGCGACACCATGCGCGGGGGCAAGTTCCTCAACAACTGGCGCATGGCGGAGCTGCACGCCAAGGAGGCCCCGGACCGCGTCTGGGAACTGGAGGCCTGGGGCGCGCTGTTCGACCGCACCAAGGACGGCAAGATCAGCCAGCGCAACTTCGGCGGCCACGAGTACCCGCGCCTCGCGCACGTCGGCGACCGTACCGGCCTGGAGCTGATCCGCACCCTCCAGCAGCGTGTCGTCGCCCTCCAGCAGGAGGACGAGAAGCTGCACGGCGACCCCGAGGCGTACATCAAGGTCTTCGCCGAGTGCACGATCACCCGGCTGCTGAAGGATGGGGACGCGATCTCCGGGGCCTTCGGCTACTGGCGCGAGACGGGCGACTTCATCGTCTTCGACGCCCCCGCCGTGGTGCTGGCCACCGGCGGCATCGGAAAGTCGTACGTCGTCACGTCGAACTCCTGGGAGTACACCGGTGACGGGCACGCGCTGGCCCTGCTCGCCGGCGCGAAGCTCATCAACATGGAGTTCATCCAGTTCCACCCGACGGGCATGGTCTGGCCCCCGTCGGTGCGCGGCATCCTGGTGACGGAGTCGGTGCGCGGCGACGGCGGCGTCCTGCGCAACTCCGAGGGCCGCCGCTTCATGTTCGACTACATCCCGGACGTGTTCAAGGACAAGTACGCCACGACCGAGGAGGAGGCGGACCGCTGGTACGACGACCAGGCCAACAACCGCCGTCCGCCGGAGCTGCTGCCCCGTGACGAGGTGGCCAGGGCGATCAACGCCGAGGTGAAGGCCGGGCGCGGCTCACCGCAGGGCGGCGTGTTCCTCGACGTGTCCACCCGCCTGCCCGCCGCCGAGATCACCAGGCGGCTGCCGTCGATGCACCACCAGTTCAAGGAGCTGGCGGACGTCGACATCACCAAGGAGCCCATGCAGGTCGGCCCGACCTGCCACTACATCATGGGCGGCGTCGAGGTGGACGCCGACACCGGCGCGGCGTCGGTCCCCGGCCTGTTCGCGGCCGGCGAGGTCTCCGGCGGCATGCACGGCTCGAACCGCCTCGGCGGCAACTCGCTGTCCGACCTGCTGGTGTTCGGCCGCCGGGCCGGCGCCGGAGCCGCGGCGTACGTGGACGGGCTGCCCAAGCGGCCCACCGTGACCGGCGTCGAGGAGGCCAAGGCCGAGGCCCTGGCCCCGCTGGAGCGGACCGGCGGGGAGAACCCGTACGAGGTCCACCACGAGCTGCAGCGCACGATGAACGACCTGGTCGGCATCATCCGCAAGTCCGAGGAGATCAGCGAGGCCCTCGAGGGCATCGAGAAGCTCAAGGAGCGGGCCAAGAACACCGCCTCCTCGGGCAGCCGGATCTACAACCCCGGCTGGCACCTCGCGCTCGACCTGCGCAACATGCTGCTGGTCAGCGAGTGCGTGGCGAAGGCCGCGCTCATGCGGGAGGAGAGCCGTGGCGGCCACACCCGCGACGACTTCCCCGGCATGTCGGCGCAGTGGCGGCGCAAGCTGCTGGTCTGCTCCGCCGAGCCGGACGGCACGTCCATCACGGTCGAGGAGAGGGCCCAGCCGTCCATGCGGGGCGACCTCATCAGCCTGTTCGAGCGCTCCGAGCTGGAGAAGTACCTCACCGAGGAAGAGCTGGCGGAATACGACGCCGCGGTCAAGGAGTCGTGATGGGATACAAGGCGAAGTTCCGCGTCTGGCGCGGTGAGGGCGGCGAGGGCCGCCTGGAGGACTTCACCGTCGAGGTGAACGAGGGCGAGGTCGTCCTCGACGTCATCCACCGGCTCCAGGCCACGCAGGCCCCCGACCTCGCGGTGCGCTGGAACTGCAAGGCCGGCAAGTGCGGCTCCTGCTCGATGGAGATCAACGGCAAGCCCCGGCTCGGCTGCATGACCCGGATGTCCACCTTCGAGGAGAGCGAGACCATCACGGTCACGCCGCTGCGGACGTTCCCGGTCATCAAGGACCTGGTGACGGACGTGTCGTTCAACTACCAGAAGGCCCGCGAGGTCCCGTCGTTCACGCCGCCCGCCGACGTGAAGCCGGGCGAGTACCGCATGCAGCAGGTCGACGTCGAGCGCTCGCAGGAGTTCCGCAAGTGCATCGAGTGCTTCATGTGCCAGAACGTCTGCCACGTGATCCGCGACCATGACGAGAACAAGCCGGCCTTCTCCGGCCCGCGATACTTCATCCGGATCGCCGAGCTCGACATGCACCCGTACGACGTGGCGGAGCGCAAGGAACCGGCGCAGGAGGAGCACGGCCTCGGCTACTGCAACATCACCAAGTGCTGCACCGAGGTCTGCCCGGAGCACATCAAGATCACCGACAACGCGATCATCCCGATGAAGGAGCGCGTGGTCGACCGGAAGTACGACCCGCTGGTCTGGCTGGGCTCGAAGATCTTCAAGCGCCAGCGCTGAGCCCCCGGAAGAGGCGCCGATCGGTCCGTCCGATCGGCGCCTTCCTGTTTGTCAGCGCTGTTTGTCAGCGCTGTTCCTCAGCACTGTTCGTCAGCGCTGGGCGCCGGGGTCCTCGCCGACCGCCTGGCTCCAGGGGTCGGCCCCGCCCTGCTGCTGCGCCTGCTGCTGCTGAGCCTGCTGAGCCTGCTGAGCCTGCGCCTGCTGAGCCTGCATCTGGGCGGGGTCGGCCACCGGGTACCCGTACGGCTGGGCGTAGCCGTACGGTGCCGGGTAGCCGTAGGGCTGCTGCTGCGGATAGCCCACGGTGTAGGTCTGGACGGGCACGAAGCCGACCATCGGAGCGTAGCCGGGGGTGGCCGCCGGGTAGGCCGCCGCCTCGGGAGCCGGCGTACGCGCCGCGGCCGGGCCTCCCCGCCGTACGGCGGCGGCGTGCGCCATCCTCCGCAGCCGGCCCTCGAAGACCAGCCAGGCGATCAGCGCGACGCCCACGAGCACCGCCGCGGGGATCGCGAGCCGGTGGGCCAGCGTCGGCTTGTCATACTCGGGGGACGCGTTGCGGATCTCGATCGGCACCGTCTCGGGATCGGGCTGCTCGAACGAAACGCCCGTGCTGGGGGTCTGCTGCGCCACGTCCGGCGTCGGCGACGACGCGGGAGGCAGGACCACCTGCCCGTTGTCTTCAGGAGTCGGACTGGGATCCGTGACGGTGGTGTCGGTCAGCGGGGGAAACGTCTGCGTGGACTGCGCCGGCGGGTCCTGCTCCGTCGTGGACGCGGGGGGAGCGGTCGTCGTCGTGGCCGGCTTGGGCGTCCTGGTCTTGGTCTGCTTCGGCGTCGGTGTGATGGTGACGGTCTTGGTCACCACGGGCTCGGCGCTGGGGCTCGCATTCGCGGTGGAGGTGGAGGCCGGTGGCGTCTGAGTCACCGTAACCGTGACGACGGCGCACTGGGGGTCCTGAACGGGGTCACACGGCTCCACCGGGTCGGCGCTGGCGCCGATCACCGGGCCCACGGCCAGGATCGCCAGCGTGGCGATGGCCACGGACGCGACAGCCGAGGACGCGGCTCTCATGTATGCGCGTCCGATCACCGTTCGCCTCCCGTCGGCCCGGCTTTGAGGTCAGAACTGATTGTAGTTTGGTACAAGCGGGAGCAAAGCCCGATCTTGCGAACGATTCGGCGACTATCCGTCCCCGCTCGGCAACAGCTTCTCGATCTCGGCGACGATCGGCAGGTCCGCGGGAAGCCAGGAGACGTCGTACAACTCGTGCGGCTCCAGCCAGCGCAGCGCGAGGTGCTCCAGCGGGCGGGGCACGCCCGCGACGACGGTGGCGAGCCACACACGCATCACGTAGCCACCGGGGGAAGCACTGTGCAGGGGCCAGTCCCCGCCGACGCGCTGTCCGAGGACGACCTGGACGCCGAGCTCTTCCGCGCACTCGCGCACCAGCGCCGCGCGCTCGTCCTCTCCCGGCTCGACCTTCCCGCCGGGGAACTCCCAGCCGCCGCGCATCTCCGGCGGTCCGGACCGCTGGGCGGCCAGGAGGCGGCCGCCCTCGACGATCGCGGCTCCGACGACGAGCCGTGTTCCCGTCACGTCTGCGCCCGCTTCAGTTGCGCGATGACGGTCTCGTTCTCCAGCGGCCGGGTGAAGCCCACGATGTTCGGCCGGTCGCGGTACGTCGTGACCTTGATGGGCCCGCACAGCGTGCACCGCGCCTCGATCATCTTGCCGGGTGACACGATCATGCCGACATGCCCCGGATTGTCCTTTGATGTGCCCGGACCGGCGTTGAAGAAGACGAGGTCGCCGGGCTGCTCCCGGCCCTCCTCGATCTTGACGCCGAAGGGCCACTGGCCGAAGGTCGTGCGGGGAATGGTCAGACCCGCGTTCCGGTAGGCCATGTAGATGATCCCCGAGCAGTCGAAGGCGTCCGGGCCCGTGCCGCCCCACCGGTACGGCTTGCCCCGCTGCGCCAGAGCGTACTCGAGGATCTTCCGTACGACGTCGTCGGGGGCGCTGTCGACGTAGCCGGAGTCGCAGGCCGGGTCGGCCTCGGGCGGCACGCCGATGTCCCCCGTCGCCGCGTAGCGCTTGGCGATCTCCAGCACCTGGTCGACGTACCAGGTGGCCCGGTTGTAGACGAAGATCGCCCTTCTGAGGTCGTCGGGCGCGCCGTTGCGCTTGAGCATCTTGGCCGCGCCGAGGATGGCGTCCGCCGGGTTGTAGACGTCGCCGTAGCCGTCCCCGTCGCCGTCGGAGGCGTAGCCGTTGATGCCCGGCTCGATCTTCATCTTGGCCTGGCCGCCCCAGGTGCTGATGAGGAACTGCATCGGCCCGGCGGCCCCCGCGTAGTTGGTGCCGCCGCGCACCCCCGGCAGCGTCGAGCGGCCGTGGTTCGTCTCCCGCTTGCCGATGGCGGCGAGGACGTTCCACTGCACACCGATCTGCTTGCCGAACTTCTTGTAGAGCTCCAGGTAGTCGGCCGGGATGTCGCCCTGGGCCGTCTGCGAGACGTCGGCGGCGTCCCCGGCGGCGGTCCCCGTGGCCGCCTCGGCGCAGTTCTCGGCCGCGCCGCCGCCGAACAGGATCGACGGGCTGGGGGTCATCAGGATGATCGAGCCGAGCAGCGTGGCCGGGACGATCACGACGAGGGCCACGGCGATCGTCCGCCAGTCCCGTCCCGCCGACGCGAGCCTGCGCGCGACGCGCGCCGAGGCGCCGGGCGGAGTGATGCGCGGCGGGGCGGTCACGGCGAGGTGTCCCCGTCCTGACCGGCGTCGGCCAGTTGCAGGTCGTACACCCGCCAGTCGGTCCCCGCCTTGACCACGGTCACGGCGAACTGCTCGGGCACGTCCTTCTGGCCGTTCTTGTCCGTCACGTGGCGGACCGAGTCGACGACGAACACCACCTGGCTGGCCGTCATGTCGCGGATCGTCGCCACCTTCGCCGACCCCTTGGACGTCACCTGGTCGGCCTCGTTCTGGTCCACCACCGCGGGGTCGGTGACGGTCCTGGTGAGCTGGCCGGCGAACTCGTCGGTCGCGAACCGCGTCAGCCGACCGGCGCGCGCCTCCGGCTTCTCACCGGGAGAGAAGGTGCCGTACGCCTCGGTGAAGCGGCGTGCCAGGTCGGCCGCCGCGCCGATCTCCTCCCGCGACAGCGGCAGGTACGCGTACACGTCGAAGGCGCCGGGAGTCGTGGCCACCGGGCTGGGCTCCCGGGCCGCGGCCGTCGCCCGCGAGGTGGCCACGACGGACTGCTCCCTCGTCTGCTCGTCGCCCCCGGTGGAGGAACCCGACGGCGGGCTCATCGTGAGGTAGACGCCGACGGCGGCGAGCACCACGACGGCCGCCGCGAAGGCGAGGCCCTTCCCCCGATCGCTGTTCCGGCTTCTCATGATCCTGTCAGTCGCCCGAGTCGCCGTCGGCGGGCCTGGCCCAGAAGGGGGTGGGCGCGTCGCCGTCGCGGCGCGTGCTCTCTCCCCTGCTCGGCAGCCAGAGCGGGGGCGGCTCGGCCGAACGGGGACGGCTGGAGGACGAGCCGGCGGACGAACCGGAGTCACGCGGCGGGGCGGGCCGGGAACGGCCGCCGTCGCCCCGCCGGGACGAACCGCCGAACAGACCACCAGACGAACCGCCGGACGACCTGTTGGACGACCCGCCGGAGCCGCCGAACAGGCCACCCGAGCCGCCCGACCTGCTCGACCCGCCCGACGAGCCGCGCGAACCGCCGAAGAGCCCGCCCGAGCTCCCGCCGGACGACCTGCTGGACGACCTGCTGGAGGATGGCCGGGAGGCCCAGCCACCACCGGACCTGCCGCCGAACCAGCCGCCACCGGAACCACCGCTGGAACCACCGCTGGAACCACTGCTGGAACCACTGCTCGATCCACTGCTCTGACGGCCGCGGGACGGTGCGGGCTGTGCGGCGGCGGACGGCGCGGGCACGGCGGAGGCGCCGGTGACCCGCTGCGGCGGGGCCGCCGGGCTTCCGCCGGACGACGCCGCGGCGGACGCGGCCTGGACGGCGGAGGACATGCCCGGGCCGGACGGCATGGACGCCCGTACGGACCCGGCGGGCCGCACCCCCGACAGGTTGAGCGGCGGGGCCGTTCCCGGACGTGAGGCCGCGACCCCGGCCTTGCGGCGACCGGCCCCCTGCGCATCGGCGTCGAGCGGCGCGGGTTGCGCCCCCGCTCGCGCTCCGGCCTGGGCGGGAACGTTGCCCGCGCCCTCCTCGCCGCGCACCCGGCCCTGCGCCACACCCGCCGCGGCGGCCGCCGCCGTGCCCGCGCCGGTCGCCATGGCGGCCGCGCTGATGACCGGCTCGGCCTTGCGCAGGCCCCACCGGGCCGCCCGGGCCGCCGCGACCGGCGGCAGCGCGTTGGCCGCCCGCGAGAGGGTCGGCGCGGTGGCGGCCTCGCCGAGCATCCGGGTGGTGATCGTGTGCCCGTCCATCGAGGCGAACAGGTGCTGGAACGGCCGTCTGTAGAAGAAGACCGCGATCGTCAGCAGCGCCATGAACAGGATCTGCATGCCCCAGGGCAGGTTGGTCGAAATGATCAGCGCGTAGCCGTACACGAGCACGCCCAGCACCAGGGCCAGCACCGCCTGGCGCAACAGGGTGCCGACCAGCATCTCCACCCAGCGCATGGCGATGATGCGGCCGGAGCCCGGATGCACGCCGATCAGCAGGAAGATCGGCCCGAGCATCAGCAGCAGCAGGAACCCGACCTTCAGGACGAGCAGCGACACCGCGACGAGGAAGATGAGCAGACCGGCGACCATCGCCGCGATGAACGCGCCGATCGCGATGCCCAGGCGGCTGGTCCAGTCCTTGCCCTGGAACAGGAAGTACGCCGGGGTGCTCTGCATCGGCTTGGCGACCTCCTCCTCCCACCGCTTCTGGTGCTCGTCGGTGCTCGGGACCTGACCAGCCGCCTGTTCCTTGGCGTCGATCGCCTGGAGGTTCAGGGTCTTCGGGCCCAGGCCCTTCACGAGACCGGAGTTGGGGTCGGCCGTGCCGAACTCGCCCATCAGCCACGGCTTGCAGACCAGGATCGACCACAGCGCGTCGGCGTTCTGCGCGACGCCTGGCGTGCCCTGGCGGCCGTAGCCGCCCGCCGTGGGCGCGCTCGGCACCTCGCCCGGCGCGGTCTCCGCCATCGGCAGGCAGGACGCGCCGCCCGCCCCCGGCAGTCCGGAGAACGCCGAGTTCACGATCTCGCCGGTCTTGTCGGTCACGGTCTTGCCGAGGCTGGTGAAGTCACCGGGGCGGCTGAAGAACCAGATCGCGACCGTGACCGCGAGGACCATCCAGATGACGCCCTCGGTGGTCGTCGTCGCCCGCTTGCGGATCAGGCCGTACCACGCCAGCCAGATCGCGCCGAGGATGACGATCGGCCGCAGGTAGGGCCAGTACATCGCGTTGGCGAGGTTGGTGACGATCTCGTCGGCGACTTCCTTGATGGGCTGCAGCGGGCCCTCGGTGGCCGCCGCCTGGTAGGTGCTGATCGTCAGCCGGTCGACGGCCTTGGCCCACGAGAAGACCGTGTTGGCCCACGCGTTGCCGAGCACGGCCGTGACGTCGGAGCACCCGAGGTCGTAGGTGTGCCAGAACTGGCCGGCCATGCCGTACCGCTCGTAGTTGGTCGCCGGCTCCTTCGGCGCGGTGTCCGCCTGTGCCTGCCCCTGTGCCTGCCCCTGCGCCGAACTCTTGGTGGTGGCCGCCGCCTCGTCCCCGGTCGCCGGGGGCTGGACCAGCCCGTCGACGCCGCCGCCCACGATCTCGGGGGCCAGGGCCGGCGACAGGTCACAGGGCCCGACCGCGCTCGCCGTGCCGGTGGGGAAGACCAGCGGCAGCGTCACGAACGCCGCGAACGCGACGAACAGCAGCGCCAGACTCCGGCGAAGCCGCCTGCCGCGTCTGGCACCCTCCCTTGTGCGACCCTTCGGACCGTTCCTGCGCACGCTCACGATCGCACCTCCTGCGCGACCCCCGACCGACCGGAGCCCCCGTCAAGAAGATCATGCACGTTCTCGTTGGGTTTGTCGTGTGTCGGATTGGTGTCAAGCCAGCGCAGCAGTTCCTCCGAAATAAGGTCCACCCCGATACGGCCGGCCCGGCCGTCCAGATCCCGGAAGACGCACTCACCGTTGCCCAGGGAGCGCAGCACCCCCTTGTGCTCCTCCGACGGGTCCACGCCGAGGAGCTCCATCACGTGCTCGACCTCCACGCGTTCCGTCGAACGGAACGCGAATACCGACGACAGACAGTTGGTCACCTGCTCGTTGAGCAGGTCACCGGCGTTCTGCGAGACCAGGACGAGCGCCGTGTTGCGCGAGCGGCCCATCCTGGAGACCTCCGGCACGAGCTTGGCGCCCTCGGGCGTGGACGTGATCGCCCACGCCTCGTCGAGGAAGATCGCCTTCGGTGTGCGCCGGTCGAGCCCGTTCATCAGGCGGCGCGCGAACTGCGACACCAGGTAGAGCAGCGCGACCGACAGGCGCTGCTCGTAGGAGTAGTCGTCCCTGACCGTCATCACGTCGGGCAGCGTGAGGCCGCCCAGCGTGAACACGGTCGTCCAGCCCTCGGTGTCGATCTGCTCGCCGCCCGAGGCGTCGAAGCACAGCCGGGCCAGGTGCATCTCCGACATCGACCGCAGCACGGCGCCGAGGTTCTTGGACGCCGGGTCGGTGGACTGCTCCAGGTGGTCGACCACCTTGCCCAGCGAGGGGTCGGGCTCGTTGGAGACCGCGGCGACCGCCTGGATCATGGCGGACTCGCGCTCCTCCGACATCCTCGGCAGCAGCAGCCGCAGAGTCTCGGTCGCCATGGTCTTCTTCGTCGCGATGTCGTCGCCGAACGAGAACGGGTCGAGCAGGCCCGGCGCGGCCGACCCCAGCGGGATGACCCGCGCCTTGCGGCCCCGGTTGCGCAGCAGCCGTACGAGCGACTCGGCGTCGCCCTTGGGGTCGATGACCGCGATCGTGACGCCGCGCAACGCCATCTGGTAGATCAACAGCAGCGCGAGCGTGGTCTTGCCGCCGCCCGGCTCACCGGTGATCGCGATGGCCGTCGGGCGGTTGCGCGCCGCCGCGACGAGCGGGTCGAAGTGCACGATGCTGCGCGCGCGCCCCAGGGTCTCCCCGACGTACGGCCCGATCCACCCGGCGTTCGACTCGTCCACCCGATCGCCGAGTTCGACGGTCGCGGTGGCCATGCCGCCCGCGATCGTGCGCAGCGGCTGCCGCTGGGCGTACGCGTTGACCCGCAGCCGCTCCCCCGGCAGGGCCTCGCAGAACAGCGAGAACTGGTCGCCGGTGGAGTTGACGACGTCGATGCCGAGGTCTCGATAGTGCTCCACGACGGCCTCGACCCGCTGGACGCACATCTCCTCGGTCGGCGCGCTCACGCTCAGCCGGTGCCAGCCGTACACGAACGGCAGCCGCTCCTTGGTGATGCCGTGCTCCAGCATGCGGGCGGCGTCGATCTGCTCGGCCAGCGCGAGCGGCGCCTCCGCGCCCGCCTCGCGGATGTGAATGTCCATGTCGCGGGCGTGGGCCAGCTTGCGCGCGACGTCCTTGCTCGCCCTGACCGGGGGGATCAGCCGCATCCGGCTGGAGACCTCCACCGGGAACGGCAACTGGTCGGCGAAGTGCAGCCACGGCTCGCCGTCGGGGAACGGCATGAGGTCAGGGAACCGGGCGAACGACAGGTGCGCGGTGTAGGAGTCTCCGGCCGGCTGCACGATACGCAGCAGCGACCTGCCGTTGTGGATCTGCCCCTCGACCAGCGCCTCGATCTCGCCCTTGCCCCACCTGCGGCGCGGCGTGGCCGAGGGCAGCGGCTCGCCGAGGCCACCCGCCGCCGCGTGCTGGAACAGCCAGGCGATCTCCGTGGAGGTGGCGTGGCGGGCGTACAGGGCGCTGGAGGCCAGGGCCCGGCCGAGCCGCTCGGCGGCCTCGGTCCACCGGGCGATCTCCTTGTCCGGCACGTGGTCGTCCTCGATGCCGAGCGCCTTCTCGCTGCGCTGGTAGAAGCCGAAGAGCTGGGCCAGCACGCCGGTGCCGAGCTGCGCGCCGCGCGGCCCGAGCCGTACGCCGAGGTAGACCTCCTTGCTCCAGAAGTCCTTGGCCCAGACGTGGCGGTACATCTCCTCCAGATACTCCCGCCAGCCCGGGCCCTCGTCGGAGGTCGAGTTGAGCGCCATCGCCCACTCCGCGGCCGGGTAGGCCCGGTGCGCGATCCGCAGGTGCACCTCGGCGTCGGGCATCCTGATCGCGGCCAGCGCGATCGTGATGTTGGTGGCCAGCGCCTCGCGCTCCTCGGGGGTGAGGAACTCGTAGCTCACCGTCGGCAGCCGGAAGTAGGCCCAGGCCGCCGAGTCGGTGAGGAGAACGCGATCGTCGAAGTAACGCACCGCGAGGCGACTGCGCGCCCTGCTCATCGACCTCTCACCAGCTTCCTCGCTCGCCCCTCATCTGGCCACCTCCTGCTTGGCCTGGACAGCCGCCAGGCCGCTCACGATCACACCCGCAAGCGCAACGTACGCCCTGCGGCCGCCCATTCGGAGATGATTGACGTCGACCGGCCCCGGCCGCCCGGGAGCCAGCTCGTCCTCCCAGGGCACCCGGACGATCGCCCGGCAGCGGCCGCTGGCCACCGCCTCGGCCTGCTCCACGTCGGGCAGGCTGCGGCGGCTCACGCCGTTGATCACCATCACGGCGCGGCGCCGCAGGTCGGAGCAGCCGTGCCCGTCGAGCCACTCGTAGGTCATCGCCACCGCCTCGGAGGCGTCCTCGCTCGCGGGGGCGACCAGCACGAGCTGGTCGGCGTACGGCAGGAGCCGGGCCGCCAGCGCGGCCGCGGGGTCGATCACGGTGAGCCGGTAGTGCCGGTCGAGCGCGGCGAGCGTCCTGCGCCAGTCGGCCAGGAACGCGCGTTCCGCCAGGCGCTGCGTCACCCGGTCGTCGGTGTCCGCCCCGACGACCTCCAGTCCCGATTCGCAGCGCGTCGTGTACGCCCGCATCCCGAGGTAGCCGGTCACCTCTTCCGAGCTCTCGATGAGCGAGCTCAGCGTCTCGGGGGACTCGGCGGCGATCCTCGTCGTGAGCGTGTCCTCTCCGGTGTTCGCGTCGAGCGCGAGCACGCGGTCCTCGCGGTAGCGGGCCAGTGTGTGGCCCAGCATTAACGCCGTGGTCGTCTGTCCGGCGCCGCCCGTGCAGCCGAGCACCATGATCCGCTTGCTCGTGGAGAGCGGGATGCGGGTCCGGGCCTCGTCGATCTCCATGCCGTCCGTACGGCTGCCGCCCACGACGACCTGTGCCAGCCGCCGCCAGCCGCCCGAGGTGTCACGCCCGACGACGGCCTCGACGCGGCGCAGCCGCGGCGGCTCCTCGTGCGCCGGCCTGCCGGGGGCGGTCCTTCCCGTGGCGGGCAGCGGCGGCCGGGCGGGCCCGGCCGGACCGGCAGGGCCGACCGCACGGGGCCCCGCGGGCACGGCCCGGATCGACACCCCGGCCGGACCAGCGGGAGGCGGCGTCACGTCCCCCTTGCCCGTGGGCACGCTCGGCTCCGCGGGCATGCCGGGCCCGGCCGGTGCGGTCGACGCGCCCGGGACGCGGGCACCGGCGCTCTCGTACGGCCGGGACCCCGGCGCGTGCGTCCCCGTCCGCGCGGCGTGCGCGCCGATCCAGGTGGGCGCGCCCGGGACGGCCGCTCCCTCCGCTCCCTCCGCTCCCTCTGCGGAAGCGTCGGCCGCCGGTGGGTGCTCTGTCGCGGCGTCCGCCGAAGGAGCCTCTGCACCCGCCCAAGGAGCCTCTGCGACCGCCCGAGGAGCCACCGCGTCCGCCGGAGAAGTCTCTGCGCCCGCCGAAGGAGCCGCCGCGGAGGCGGCCTCCATCGCGGCCCGCCCGGCCGTCACGCTCTCGTCCGTCCGCGTGTCCCCCGTGGCCGCGGGCACCTCGCTCGCCGCCTCTCCCCATGCGCCTCCCGGCACGCGGGGGCGCACGAGCCGCGGCGGACGGCCCTTGCGATGCTGCTCAAGGGCCTCGGCGTCCCGCTGCGCCGGGTATCCCTTCGCTGTGTTTCCCTTCGCCGTGTTTCCCTGTGCGGGGTGGCCCAGGCCATCGGAGCTGTCGGCGGGCTCCTGAGGCGCGGACGGCGCCTCGGGCAGTTCGCCGGGAGCCTGCTCGTACTCGGCCGTGCCGGGCTGAGCCCCGGCGTTCTCGTCGGCGTTCTCGTCGACGTTCTCGTGGGCATCCGGGCGAGCGGCCTCGGGCCGCTGCGGCGCCCCCGCGGTGTCGGCGGGAAGAACCGGATCGGGGACACTCCGGTCGCCCGTACCCTCCCCGGGGTCCTCCCCTGTGCCCTCCCCGCCGGCCTCGGCGTCGTGAGCACGCTCGTCGTGAGGACGTTCCTCGTGCGCGGGCTCTCCCGCGGCCGGCTCGCCCGGCACCATGAAGGAAGTCACACCCGACGGCCGTACGGCGCGGGGTTCGGCCGAGGCGGCGAGCCGCCGCAGGCGGCGCAGCGTCTCGGTGCCGATGGGCGGGACGGCGGGCGCCTCCTCCTCGGCCTCGGCGGGGGGCGCCGGCTGCACAGAGCCCAGCTCATGGCCCTCATGGCCCTCATGGCTTTCGTAGCCCGCCGGGGCCTCGTGTGGGCCGTGTTCCTCGTGGCTGTGTTCCTCGTGGCTGTGTCCCTCATGCGGGTCGCGCTCGCGATCCGGGCCGGTGACGTGGCCGACCTGCGGGGGCGCGGGGGGCACGGGGGGCACGGGGGGCACGGACGGTTCCGTAAGGTAGAAGACGCGCTCACCGGCGGCGCCGGCCCGGGCGGCGGCACTGCTGCGGGAGGGGGTGGCGGGGGTGTCGGTGACCGGCGCGGCGGCGGCCGCCGCGGCGGCCACGGCCGGGCGTACGACACGTGAGGGATCCACCTGGTGCGCGCCCACTCGGGCGGCAGTCCCCGAGGCCCGACGTACGCCGGTCCTGGAGACCTTCGGGACGGGCACCTTGACCGAGACCGCGCGGCGCGCCTTGCGGGCCGCCCTGCCGTGCGCCGCCGCGGCCGGCGGCGTGGTCCGCCAGACGCGCGCCGTGAAGGCGATCTCGTCCGGCTCGTCGAAGGGGGCCATGCGGCACCATGTCCGGGGCTCGCTCATGTAGCGGAGCTGCGACTGGAGCAGCTCGGTGAGGCGCTTGCTCTCGATGACGGGGCGGGTGGACAGCCAGGTGAGCACGCCCGGGGGAACCAGATAGATGACGTGCCACGGTGCCGCGAACGGCAGCCCGATCAGGTAGAGGAAGACCCACCACGGCACGGAGACACCCACGAACACACCGATCCAGACGACCGGAAGCGGCATTGGCAGCCGTAGGTCGTACAGCTTGTACAGCCGCTTCTCAATGCGCCAGATATTGGTATATGTGGGCAGATCCACCCCGAACCTCCTCTCCGCCCGATCACTTGATGCCAAGTGCGCCCGCGATCGCCTTCGCCGTCACCTCGATGATGTTGGGAACGTAGAAGATCACACCGATCGCGATCGCCAGGATGATGAACTGGACGAACCTGGTGATCTCTCGGGTGAAGAGGAAGAAGAGCGCGACGACGGAGACGACCGCGAGGAAGAGCGGAGCGAAGAACCTCCGGAGGAAGTCGGCGAGACCTTCGGTGTTGATGCCCGTCGTCGGCGCCGGTGACGGCGCGGCCAGATCAAGGACGTGGTCCGCGATGGTCTTCAGTATCAACTCTCGCCCTCCCGGGGGTATGGATCAGCGATGTCTTTGCCGGGCATGCGCTACCCCACGGACCGGTTCGCACCCTGGATGTCCCTGACGAACCACTTGCCGCCCTGCTTTTCGATCGTCAACTGATAGGCCTGCTCGAGACCGGCCGGCTGCGCCGCCGGGTCCTGCGACGGGCTCGCCTCCGCCGCCGACGCCCCGGACGCCACCGCCCACACGACCACCGCCGTGACCTTCCTGCTCTCGGCGCCACCAGGCGGGACCACGACGTCCTTCAGCTCGGCGAGGGTGAACTCGCCGTTGAACCCGTTGACGGTCGCCCCACTCGCGACGTGGAGCTGGAGGTCGCCCTGGTTGCCCGCGGCGTACGCCTTGAAGAAGCCTTCGAGCTGGGGACGCAGTTCGGCCTCCGTGGCGGAGTCGCGGTCGGGGTCAGGGAGCTGCGGCAGGCCCGCCGGTCCCGGCGCGGGCAGCAGAGCCGGCTGGGCCGAGACCACGAACCTGCCGTTGTCGTAGTAGACCGGCACGGACAGCAGACCACGGCTGCCCCCGGACTGGTACGTCACGGTCACTCGGGCATTGTGGTCGTCGACCACGTCGATCCCGGCGAACTGGAAGGCCCCGGCCGACATGCGTCCGTATCCGTTCCAGCCGAACTGCTCGTCGGCGCCCTCCGGCAGGAACGACTTCAGCCGTTCCGCGCGCTGCTGGGGATTGGCCGCGTCGTAGTTGAGGTAGACCGCCGCGAACTGGTTGGCGAAGGCCGCCGCCTGCGTCTCGGGGAACCCGGACGTGGCCGTGCCGGTGGGCGTCGCGGCGGGTTGGTCGCCCCCCGCCAGCCGTTCCAAGGGGGCCCGTATGCCGTTGACCAGGATGACGACGATCAGCGCCCAGAGGACGACCCTCCCGGTCCAGACGAGCCAGCGGCCGCCACCGCCGCTCCAGCCTCTGCGACGGGGGGCCGTGCCGTGCGCCGCGCTCGCCGGCTCGAAGCCTTCCAGTGGGTACGGGTCAGGGTCGCCAGCGATCCGCGGATCCTGCTGGACGTCTGACCTGCGAGCCATCACGCCTCCGCTCGCGCCGATCCCTCCGGCTGGCGCGGTTTCCTCTTGCTCTCGATCCGGTTAACCGCATTGAAGTATTCACCCTAGCGGTCTCGCCAATTCTTCCAGGTAAGCCACGCCCATGGTGCAAGCATCGCCGCGACCGAGCAAACCGGGTCTACATCCCGTAGAGACGCCCCACGCCTATCCACTCCGCGGAAAAGCACGTTACGCCTGGCCAGCGGCGGCATCGATTACCTAACCGCCACCTATTGCTGTCTTCGCAGCTCGCAGGCGTAACGAAACCGACCGTACGCACCCGCCCCGTCCCCGCACCGTCCCTGCCCCCGGACGGCCGACGGTCCCGCGCGAGCGGGGCCGCCGGGTCGCGAACGTGCCTGCGCCCTTACCGGCACGCCGATCGGCACCGTCCTGGGCCGTGCCGGGCCTTGGCAGGTCAGGCCACCTGGGCCTTTCCCGGCGCCCGAATTCGGGCGTCTCCCCTTCCGCCATGCCGGATTAGGACAGCGATGGGTTTTGTCACAAAAAGGGGGAATTCATGCAGCTTTGCGGCAAATTGTCTAGGGGCGTTCGAGGTCGTAGGTCACGTCCGCCAGGCGGACCGTCCGGACCAGCGGATCCTCGATGATCTTCCGCAGCTCCCCGATCGTGGCCCACGAGTCCACGTAGGCGTAGGCCAGGCCGTCGTTCGCGGCCTTGCGCAGCCGGGCCAGGCTCAGATCGAAGTCGTGCAGGTTGTCGTCGTCGTAGTCCTTGAGGATGCCGACCCAGCGGCGGAAGTTCCTGAGATCCAGCTTGATTCCCCCACCAGGCTCGACCACGTCGGGCTCTCCCGCATCTCCGGGCATCGGGGCTCGGTCCCACGTCGTCATCCCTCCCCACGTGATGGGGATCGACCCCGGACGCCGCTCGAAAACCACCTTGTCGGCATACGACTTGTATTTGGCGGTGAAGGCGACCAGCTCATCGGTGGTGAGCGGCCTGGCGAACTCGACCACCGCCAGCGCGCTGAGCCCCTCCGGGATCCTGGCCAGCACCTTGCGGCTGTCCTCCTTGCGCTGGAGGGTCGTCCCCACGTTCATCAACGCCCTGCTCAGCGTGGTGCCGGCGAAGTTGCCGAGCGGCAGCCTGCCCACGTGGCCGAAGAAGTCCTGGGTGACGACGTGCTCGACGCCGCCGTACCCTTCGGTGAAGCCTCCGAAGGCTCGCATGGGCCTGGCGGCCACGGTGAACGACATCGACAGCGGTGTGGTGGCACCCCGGCTCCGGACCTCGATGTCGTAGGCGGGGTTGTAGATCTTGAAGGCGGTGCCCAGCACGTCGGTCATGCGCTGTTCCCGGTCGCCGCGCCGCTGGATCACGCCGGAGCCCACCGTCGCCGCCAGCACGAGGACGACCAGTGCCGCCAGCACCGTGGTCGCGGTGCGGGCGACACCCCGCCGGACGGCGCGGCGGGTCGCCTTGGGATCGAAGTCGGGCATGGGCGGCAGCAGATCGTCGTCAGTCATGAGGAGCTCCGTAGAGATCGGCGAAGGCCGCTCTGGCCCGCCACACGGCCGTCTTGACAGTGGTGTGCTTCTTGCCGGTCATCGCGGCCACCTCGACCAGCGAGAAGCCCTCGAAGTAGACCAGGGTGAGCAGCCTGCGGTGGTCCTCGGGCAGCCGGTCCAGGACGTCGCGCACGGCCAGCGACTCGATGTGCAGCGGGGGCACGCCGAGCTCGTCGGGGCGGGGCAGGTCCAGTTCGCGGCGGTGGCGCCGGACGTGGTCGACCAGGACGTTGCGGGCGATGGTGAGCAGCCAGGCGGCCGGGTTCTCGCCACGCCAGCCGAGCAGCGCCCTGGTCGCCTTGACGAAGGTCTCCTGGGCCAGGTCCTCGGCGAGGTGGGGATCGCGGGTGCGGCGTAAAAGGAACCCGCACACGAGCGCCCAGTGCTCGCGGTACAGCTCCTCGATGATGATGCCCTCCGCGCTCTTGTGATTGTCACAACAGAGCAGACGCGATCCGGGCAGGAATGGTCACACGGCTATGTCGCACCCAGCCGGGCTCGCGGAGGAGGCGGGCTACCTGGCACGCGCGTGGCGTTGTCCCGGCCCCGGATGCCCGAAAATATCTTGCAGTCCGGCGGGCAGAGCAGGAAGGTTGCGGAGGTGGCCATACCTCAGCGAGAGCACCTGGTGCGGCGGGCGACGGAGTCCGACGCCGCTGTCGTCGCCGGGTTGCTGGACGCCTTCAACCGTGAGTTCGACACGCCGTCACCGGGAACGGAGGTGCTCACGGCACGCCTCCGCCGACTGATCACGGGGGACCAGCTCGTCGCCCTTCTCACCGGCGAACCGGCCGTCGGCGTCGCGGTTCTGTCCTTCCGGCCCGGCGTCTGGCATGAGGGTCCGGCCGCGCTCCTCGACGAGCTGTACGTGCGGCCCGGCATGCGCGGACAGCGGTTCGGGCACGCCCTGCTGGAAGCGGCGTGCCGCCTCGCGCGGGAACGCGGCGCGGAGACGCTCGAAATCAACGTCGACGGTGAGGACACCGACACCCGCCGTTTCTACGAGGCGCACGGCTTCGCCAACACCGAGCCCGGGGCGACCGAGCCGATGTTCTACTACTATCGCGACCTCGTCTGAGAACGTTCAGACGTTGAAGCGGAACTCCACGACGTCGCCGTCGCGCATCACGTAGTCCTTGCCCTCGATCCGGGCCTTGCCCGCGGCCCTGGCGGCGGTCATCGAGCCCGCCTCCACCAGGTCGTCGAACGAGATGACCTCGGCCTTGATGAAACCGCGCTGGAAATCGGTGTGGATGACCCCGGCGGCCTCGGGGGCGGTCGCGCCCTTGCGGATCGTCCAGGCCCGGGCCTCCTTCGGCCCGGCCGTGAGGTACGTCTGCAGGCCCAGGGTCTCGAAGCCGACCCGGGCGAGCTGGGAGAGGCCCGACTCCTCCTGGCCGACCGACTGCAGCAGTTCCAGCGCCTCGTCGTCGGGCAGCTCCACCAGCTCGGATTCGATCTTGGCGTCGAGGAACACGGCCTCCGCCGGCGCCACGATCGCCGAGAGCTTGGCCCGCAGGTCGGCATCGGTCAGCTCGTCGGCGTCGAGGTTGAAGACGTACAGGAACGGCTTGGCCGTGAGGAGGTGGAGCTCGCGCAGGTCGGCGAGGTCGATCCCGGCCTCCTTGCCTCCGGCGTACAGGGTCGTGCCGGTGTCGAGCAGCTTCGCCGCGGCCTCGGCGGCCTCCAGGAGGACCTTCCGGTCCTTGTTGTTGCGCGCCTCCTTCTGCAGGCGGGGCAGCGCCTTCTCGATCGTCTGCAGGTCGGCGAGGATCAGCTCGGTGTTGATCGTCTCGATGTCACGCTCCGGCGCCACCTCACCGTCCACGTGGGTGACGTCGGGGTCGGAGAAGACCCGGATGACCTGGCAGATCGCGTCGGTCTCGCGGATGTTGGCGAGGAACTGGTTGCCCCTGCCCTGGCCTTCCGACGCGCCCTTCACCAGGCCCGCGATGTCGACGAACTCGACCTTGGCCGGGAGGACGCGCGCGGAGTTGTAGATCTCCGCCAGCTTGTCCAGACGGGAGTCCGGCACGCCGACGATGCCCACGTTCGGCTCGATCGTGGCGAACGGGTAGTTGGCCGCCAGGGCGTTCCCGCTCTTGGTCAGGGCGTTGAAAAGCGTGGACTTGCCGACGTTGGGCAGGCCGACGATGCCGATGCTCAGGCTCACGTACCCCGAGTTTAGGGGTCTCGGTGGGTGCGCCGGACATCGACGGCCTCGGCCCGCTCCCAGGCGCGCCTCCCTGTTTGGCACGCCAATGCCTGAAATCATCCAGACCGTGGATGTCGTGGCTCTCGCACTGGGACTGCTGATCGGCGTGGTGGTCGGCGCGGCGCTCGCCGGGATGCGGGCCGCCGGCCGTACCGCCCAGGCGGCGGCCAGGGTGGCCGAGGCAGAGGCGAGGACGCGGGCGGCCGAGGACAAGGTGGCCTACATGGAGAACCAGCTCACCGAGCGGTTCCAGGCCATCTCCGCACACGCCCTCGACGTGGCCAACCTGCGCTTCCTCGAACTCGCGGAGAACCGGCTCAACACGACGAGGGCCGAGGCGGCCGGGGACCTCGACCAGCGCAGGCAGGCGGTCGAGAACCTGGTCGCGCCGCTGCGGGAGACGCTCGCCAAGGTGGAGGGCCAGCTCAGGGAGAGCGAGTCGGGCGCCCGCGCCGCCCGCGCCGAGCTGAGCAAGCAGATGGAGTTCGTACGGGAGAGCTCCGACCGGCTCAAGGCCCAGACGGACGCGCTGGTGCGGGCGCTCCAGCGGCCGGAGGCCCGGGGACGCTGGGGAGAGCTGCAGCTGCGCCGGGTGGCGGAGATCGCCGGAATGGCCCGCTTCTGCGACTTCGACGAGCAGGTGAGCGCCGTCACGCGTGACGGCGTGGTCCGGCCCGACATGGTCGTACGGCTCAGCGGCGGCAAGAACGTCGTCGTGGACGCGAAGGTCTCGCTCGCGGCCTACCTGGAGGCGGCCGAGGCCACCGATCCCGAGTTCGCCTCGGCCCGGCTGGACGCCCACGCACGGCACGTGCGCGAGCACGTGGACCGGTTAGCCGCCAAGTCCTACTGGCAGGCGTTCAATCCGTCGCCCGAGTTCGTGGTCCTGTTCATCCCCGGCGAGGCGTTCCTCGCGCCCGCCCTGGAGCGCGATCCGGGGCTGCTGGAGTACGCGATGCGCAGGCGCGTCCACATCGCCACTCCCACGACGCTCGTCACGATGCTCCGCACCGCGCAGTACGCCTGGCAGCAGACCGCGGTCAGCGAGAACGCCAAGGCCGTCTTCGATCTGGGCAAGGAACTGTACGAGCGGCTCGGCGGCCTCGGACGGCACGTGGACGGCCTGGGCAAGGCGCTCACGAGAGCGGTCACCGCGTACAACCAGACGGTCGGCTCGCTGGAGAGCCGGGTCCTGGTCAGCGCGCGGAGGATGAACGACCTCGGTCTGGTGGACTACTCGCTCGACGCCCCGTCGGCGGTCGAGGAGGTCCCGCGGCCGGTCGCCATCCCCGAACTCGAAGGTGAAGAGCGGGTAAGCCCCCCTCCCCCGCATCGTCAGAACGGTAAATTGACGCGAGACTTGTCGTAAGGGGGGCCCGATGACAGGCACCGGTCGAGCGGGGCTGCGGCTGACCGCTCGGGGGGCGATCGTCATGCTCTTCGTGATCACTCTGGTGGGCATGCCGTTCCTGCCCGGGCCCGCGTTCG
Source organism: Microbispora sp. NPDC046933 (assembly GCF_040644635.1). NCBI lineage: Bacteria > Bacillati > Actinomycetota > Actinomycetes > Streptosporangiales > Streptosporangiaceae > Microbispora > Microbispora sp. NPDC046933. The sequence continues at coordinate 46,198 of NZ_JBEYWW010000010.1, forward strand.
TGGCCGGTTGCCTGGCGGCGGCCCTGCTGGTGCGTCCCCGGGACCTGCTGCCGCTGGTGGTGACGCCCCCGCTGGTCTTCTTCGCCGCGGCGCTGCTGGTGGAACTCGTACGGGCGCTCAGCTCCGCTTCGATGCTCCAGACGTTCGGGCTCGGCATGTTCACCGCGCTGTCGTCCGGCGCGCCGTGGCTGTTCCTCGGGTCCGCGCTGGCGCTGGGGATCGCGTGGGTGCGCGGCCTGCCCGCCAACCTGAGGGAGCTGCGCGGCGCGCCGGCGTCCACACCGACGCCGGCCTCCCGCTCCCGTGCGCGCCGTGGCCGCGGCCGCGCGTTCGACCCGGAGCCCGAGGGCTACTTCGAGCCCCGCGTGTACGGCAAGGCCGCCGACGAGTGACCCGGGGCCGCGGCTAGACCGCGCCTAGACCGTGCGGAGGTCCTTGCGGAGCTCGTGGGGCAGGGCGAACCGCATGCTCTCCTGCACCGACTCGACCTCCTCGACGTCGGTGAAGCCGTGGTCGGCCAGCTTGGCGAGCACTCCCCGCACCAGTTCCTCAGGGACGGAGGCGCCGCTCGTCAGGCCGACCGTGCGCACGCCCTCCAGCCACTCGTCCCGGACGAACGAGGCGTCGTCCACCAGGTAGGACGCCGCGGCGCCGTAGTCCTTGGCGACCTCGACCAGCCGCTTGGAGTTGGAGGAGTTGGCCGAGCCGACGACGATGACCAGGTCCGACTCTGCGGCGATCCGCTTGACGGCGGTCTGCCTGTTGGAGGTGGCGTAGCAGATGTCGTCGCTTGGAGGGTCGATGAGGTTGGGGAACCGCGATCGCAGCCGTGTGACCGTCTCGGTCGTCTCGTCCACCGACAGGGTCGTCTGGGAGAGCCAGACGACCTTCTCCGGGTCCCGTACGGACACGCCGTCGACACCGTCGAGCCCGTCCACGAGCTGGATGTGCTCGGGCGCCTCACCGGCGGTGCCCTCGACCTCCTCGTGCCCCTCGTGCCCGATGAGCAGGATGTCGTAGTCCTTGGCCGCGAACCTCTTGGCCTCGTTGTGCACCTTGGTCACCAGCGGGCACGTCGCGTCGATCGTACGGAGACTGCGGCTCGCGGCCTCCTCGTGCACGGCCGGCGAGACCCCGTGAGCGGAGAAGACGACGATGGCGCCCTCGGGAACCTCCTCGGTCTCCTCCACGAAGACGGCGCCGCGCTCCTCCAGCGTCTTCACGACGTGGGTGTTGTGCACGATCTGCTTGCGCACATAGATAGGCGCGCCATACTGCTCAAGCGCCCGCTCGACCGCCTGCACCGCGCGGTCGACCCCCGCGCAGTAGCCGCGGGGCTTGGCGACCAGGACACGGCGGGTCGCTGAGGTCTGCACGTCCATGTTCCTATGCTATGTGGAACGCGAGCCGCCTCTTGACCCTGGTCTTGCAAGACTGGGTGTACCAGATACGCATCTCCCCGGGAGCCGAAATGTCCGTCCTTAGAGCCATAACGAAACCTCTACGCGATTTGCCGGTCTTCGTGCTCCAAAGCACTCTGAACGGGGTCGGACAGGCGCTGCTGGTCGGCGACAAGATCAAGACCACCATCAAGCAGCGCTTCGCCGGTGGCGAGGCACAGGACGGCGAACGCCCCGGGACCGCCGAGGCACCGCGGCCCGAGCAGGCCACAGAGCAGGCCCCAGAGCAGGCCACAGAGCAGGCCACAGAGCAGGCCACAGAGCAGGCAGCCGGGGAGCGCCCTGCGCGCCGGGAGCCCGTCATCTTCGCCCCCCGCCCGAGCAAGGCCGAGCAGGCCGACGCGGTGACAACCCAGGCGACAGCCGAGGCTCCGGTGGCCGAGACGCCGGTGGCCGAGACGCCGGCAGCGGAAATGGCCCCGGCCGAGGCGGCGCCCACCGAGCCTCCGGTCGTCGCCGAGCCGGCGGCCGTGGAGGCCGCGGGCGCTCCGGAGCCCGAGGCCGCCCCGGCCGCCGAGGCGGCCAAGCTCGACCTGCCCGCCGTGCCCGTCGAGGCCGAGCCCCCGGCCGTCGCCGAGGTCCTGGACCGGACCGCCGCGCCCAAGAAGCCGCGCACCCGCCGCAAGGCCACCACGGAAACCGCAGAACCCACAGCGACCGCCGAAACCACAGCGACTGCGGAAACCACGGAAGAGGCAGCACCCGCCGAGGCCAGGAAGCCGCGTGCCCGCCGCAAGGCGGCCGAAGCCACCGAGGCCGCCGAAGCGCCCAAGAAGCCGCGCACCCGCCGCAAGGCCACCGCCGAAACCGCCGAGACGCCCGAAACCGCCGAGGCCGCGAGCGGTGCCGAGAGCACGGCCACCGCCGCGCCGAAGGCCACCAGGACCCGCAGGAAGACCACCGCCACCGCGCAGGAGGCGCCGGAGAGCCCCGCCGAGGCGACGGCGGAGCAGCCCGTGGAGCAGCCGGCGGCGGAGGAGACGACCACCGAGGCCGCGGAGCCGATGCCGGGCTACGCGAACCTCTCCGTGGCGTCGCTGCGGGCGCGGATGCGGGGCAAGTCGGCCGAGCAGGTGCACGCGCTGCTGGACTACGAGCAGGCGCATCTGAACCGCCCCGAGGTGGTCCGGATGTTCCAGAACCGGCTGTCGAAGCTCCAGTCCGAGTCCTGATCCCGCGCCGCGCCCGCCCGGCCGTACCGGTCGCCTGTGGATTGTCGGACGGTGCGGCTAGCCTGCAGGTGCGAGCAGCCGGGCCAGGCGAGGAGGGCATTTGAGCGCGAAGACGTCCCCGGAGGCGCCCCTGCCGATCAGGTCGGTGCTGCAGATGGTCGCCCAGTGGATCGGCAAGCTGGGCACCGTCTGGGTCGAAGGGCAGATCACCGAGCTGACCGCCAGGGGCGGCACCGTCTTCCTGACGCTGCGCGATCCCGTGGCCAACGTCTCGGCGCGGATCACCTGCGCGCGGGCGGTGTACGAGGCGAGCGTGCCCCGTCCCGTCGACGGCGCGCGCGTGGTGATGCACGTCAAGCCGGACTTCTGGGTCAACAAGGGCTCCTTCGCGTTCACGGCCCTGGAGATCCGCCCGGTCGGCATCGGCGAACTACTGGCCCGGCTCGAACGGCTCCGTCAGGTGCTGGCGGGCGAGGGCCTGTTCAACGTCGACAGGAAGAGACGGCTGCCGTTCCTGCCGGGCACCGTCGGGCTCATCTGCGGGCGTGACTCGGCCGCGGAGCGTGACGTGCTGGAGAACTCTCGCCGCCGCTGGCCCGCCGTCCGCTTCAAGGTGGAGCAGGTCGCCGTCCAGGGGTCGTACGCGGTGGGCGAGGTGACCGAGGCGCTGCGGAAGCTCGACGCCGACCGCGAGGTCGACGTGATCATCATCGCCAGGGGCGGCGGCTCCCTCGAGGACCTGCTGCCGTTCTCCGACGAGTCGCTGGTGCGGGCCGTCGCGGCCTGCCGTACGCCGGTGGTGAGCGCGATCGGCCATGAGCAGGACAGTCCGCTGCTCGACCTCGTGGCCGACGTGCGCGCCTCGACCCCGACGGACGCCGCCAAGAAGGTCGTGCCCGACGTGGGCGAGCAGCTCACGCTCGTCCACCAGCTCAGGGATCGGGGCCGCCGGGTGCTGCGGGGCTGGGTCGACCGCGAGATGTCGTGGCTCGAATCCGTACGCTCCCGGCCGTCGCTGGCCGATCCCGTCCGGGAGCTCGACCGGCGGGCCGAGCAGATCGACGCGCTGCGCGAGCGGTCCAGGCGCTGCCTGTCGGCGTCCCTGGACCGCTCGGCCGACTCGCTGGAACATCTCAGGGCCAGGCTCGTGGCCCTGTCCCCCGCCGCCACGCTGGAGCGCGGTTACGCCATCGCCCAGCGTCCCTCCGGAGAGGTCGTCCGCCTCGCCGGGGACGTCAAGCCGGGTGACGAGCTCACGATCCGCTTCTCCGACGACCGCGTGACGGTGACGGCCCAAGAACAGTGACCGCCCATGACCGGATCACCGGCCGCGGCGGGTCAGATCGCGAGGCGCACGTCGTAGGCGCCGAGCCAGGCGTTCATCTGCAGGATGCCCTCCAGCGAGGTCCGTGCGCCCTGCAGGCTGACGGTGCCCATGGGCTGGTCGAGCATCGTCCGCACCTTGCCCGCGTCCAGGAGGCAGCCGATGGCCGGGTCCCCGTCGAGCACGCGGGTCACCTCGGCGCGCAGCGCGCGCTCGTACGCCGGATCCTGCGTCGAGGGGTACGGCACCTTGCGGCGCTCGACCACCGACCGCGGCAGCACGTCGGCCGTCGCCGCGCGCAGCAGGCTCTTCTCGTGCCCGTCGAAGGTCTTCATCGCCCAGGGGGCGTTGAAGACGTATTCGACCAGGCGGTGGTCGCAGAACGGCACCCGGACCTCCAGGCCCACGGCCATGCTCATGCGGTCCTTGCGGTCGAGCAGGATCTGCACGAACCGGGTCAGGTGCAGGTAGCTGACCTCCCGCATCCGCTTCTGCAGCCCGGTCTCCCCCGGCACCCGGGGCACCTCGGCCAGCGCCCGCTGGTAGCTGTCCGCGCGGTAGGCGGAGATGTCGAGCTTCCGCAGCAGTTCCTCGTTCAGGAACTCGCCCCGGCTGGACAGGCCCGTCTGGGTGTGGGTGGCGAGCCACGGGAAGGTGCCGGAGTTGACCGCCTCGGGGTCGTGGAACCACCGGTAGCCGCCGAACACCTCGTCGGCGGACTCCCCGGAAAGCGCCACCGTCGAGTGCCCCCTGATCGCCTTGAAGAGCAGGTAGAGCGAGGTGTCCATGTCGCCGATGCCGAGCGGGAGGTCCCTCGCCCGCAGGACGGCCGCGCGTACGGCGGGGTCCATGAGGTCGGCCGAGTCCAGCACGATGTCCGTGTGGTCGGAGCCGACGTGCCGCACGACGTCATGGACGTACGGCGTGTCCGGGGTGTCGCGCATGTCGTCGGCCTGGAAGTTCTCGCTGTAGCCGGCGAAGTCGACGGAGAACGACCGCACCCCGCCCTGGCCGGCGAGCGCGCGGGCCGCGAGCGCGGTGACCGCGCTGGAGTCGAGACCGCCCGACAGCAGCGTGCACAGCGGCACGTCGGAGATGAGCTGCCGCTCGATGATGTCGTCGAGCAGTTCCCGCACGGTCCGGATGGTGGTCCGCAGGTCGTCGGTGTGCTCGCGGGCCTCCAGCCGCCAGTAGCGGCGCTTGCTCAGGCCCTCGCGCCGCACCTTCACCACCTGGCCGGGCCGCACCTCGTGCATCCCGCGGAAGACGGCGCTCTCCGGCGTCTTGACGAAGGCCAGGATCTCGCGCAGGCCGTCGGCGTCGATCACCCGCTCGGCGAGCGGGTTGGCCAGGATGGCCTTGGGCTCGGAGCCGAACAGCACCCCGCCGGGCGTCGGGTAGTAGTACAGCGGCTTGATGCCCATACGGTCGCGCACGAGTAGCAACTCCTCGCGGCGGGCGTCCCAGATGGCGAAGGCGTACATGCCGTTGAGGCGGGAGACGAAGTCCTCGCCCCATTCGAGGTACGCCTCCAGGACGACCTCGGTGTCGCTCTGGGTCCGGAACCGGTGCCCGCGCTGGGTGAGCTCGGCACGCAGTTCCCTGAAGTTGTAGACCTCGCCGCTGTAGGTGAGCGCGGCCACGACCTCTTCGCCGGCTCCGGCGGTCATGGGCTGGCGCCCGCCCTCGATGTCGATGATGGCCAGCCGCCGGTGGCCGAACGCGACGTGCGGAGCGAGCCACATCCCCTCGGCGTCGGGCCCCCGGCACGCCATCGTGTCCGTCATGGCCTGCACGGTCTCCCGTTCGCGACGAAGGTCGCGTCCGTAGTCCACCCAGCCGCTGATTCCACACATAAGGATGACCCCCCGATCATCGCCCCCGAAGATGGTTAGTACATCTAAGTAACGGACAAACTATCCGATTTATGCCCAAACCGGACACGCCTAAGTGGCCGCGGAGTGTCGGTCCCGGCCTCTAGGGTGGGGACGTGGCTGAGGACAAGCAGACCCCGTCGGACAAGCAGACCCCGTCGTACGAGCAGGCCCGCGAGGAGCTGACCGAGGTGGTGCGCCGTCTGGAGACCGGCGGGCTCACTCTGGAGCAGTCGATAGAGCTGTGGGAGCGGGGAGAGCGGCTGGCGGCGATCTGCGAGGAATGGCTCCAGGGCGCCCGCGCGAAGCTGGCCGCCGCGATGGCCCAGCGCCAGGAGCCCCAGCCGAACGGCCCCGAGGAGGCGCCCTTCTGACACCGGTGTGGCCACCCGCCGACGAAGAACAACTCATCCCCAGGATCGCCGCGCTCGACATCGGCAAGGCCGAGCTGGTGGCCTGCGTGCGCGTTCCCAGCGAGAGCAGGGCCGGCAAGCGGATGCAAGAGGTCACGACCTACTTCGACCATGACGCGCGCTGTTGACCATGAGCGGTCGTCTCCGCTGCCTGCGCGTCACCCGGGTGGTCATGGACGCCACCGCCGGAAGCGGCAAGCTCGTCGTGGACGGGACTGTACAAGCCGCCACCACCCACTGGACAGCCCCCAGGGCGAGCCTTGACCAGGGCGCGGGGGTCACCGATAACCGTCGCGGAGAGCTGACCATCGATCACGCCCGGACCCGTTGTCCAGGCCGGCCCGGATCTTGACCATGGCAGAAGGAGGATCAGCCAAAAAGTAAGGATCGTACGCATGAATTCGGTTGTCATACGCCGGCTCAGCGGCGCGGACTGGCGTACCTGGTGCCATCTCCGACTCGCGGCACTCGCCGACGCGCCCGACATCTTCCACGGGGACCTGGAAGAGGAACGCGCTTACGACGAAGCGCGGTGGCGCGCGTGGACCGAGGACGGTGTCAAGGTGGCCGCGTTCGACGCGGACGTGCCGGTCGGTGTAGCCGCTGGGCGTGTCCCGGCAGACCGAGCCAGAGTCGTGGAACTCTTCGGCATGTGGGTGCGTCCCGACGTCAGAGGCGGGCGGATCGCCGAGCGCCTCGCGCTGGAAGTGCTGGCCTGGGCGCGGGAAACAGGACGCTCCCGGGTGGAGCTATGGGTCATCTCCGGCAACAATCCAGCCGAACGCGTGTACCGGCGGCTCGGATTCCACGACACGGGCGAATACGAACTCCATCCGCGTGACCCGGGCCTGCGCAAGTACGTCATGGCCAAGGGAACAGCGGACGGTGACGCCTGATCCGCCTCTGTGACTCGCGCAGGCACGGGGGTGACGTCCCCGGGCGGCAGCAGGACGCGAGCGCATCGAGACCACCCGGCACGCGGGGCATGCCGACATCGTCCGGGAGCTCATCGATGGCACCGTGGGCCTGCGGGACGGAGACGCCGACACACCGCTTGTGGACCCGGCGTGGTGGGAGAGCCATCGCGACCGGGTGGAGCGCGTTGCGCAGGAAGTCGATCGAGGCGCTTGAAGGCAGCCTGCTCTCTTAGGCTTGCCAGAGGGCGGCGAGCTGCCGGGTCGCCAGCCGGGACGGCATGGCGCGCAGCAACGTGTCGCGTAGCCACGCGGCGACGCCGGTCTGGGAGGTCAGCCGCGACTGCCGGGCCGCCGCCAGCATCATGCGGTTGGCTCTGGGCCTGCGCTCGGCGTCGTAGCGCAGGAGCCGCTGGGCGACGTCAGCCGGCTCCGCGTCGGCCAGGTGGCGGGTCAGCGCGGCGGCGTCTTCGAATGCCTGGCTGGCGCCCTGACCGAGGTCGGGTGGCATGGCGTGCGCGGCGTCACCGAGGAGCGCGATCCTGCCGGTCGCGAACGAGGGCAGGGGCTCGGCCAGGCGGGCGATCGGGTCGACGTAGATGGCGTCGGGCGAGGTGGCCTCGATCAGTGCCGTGACGAGGGGGTGCCAGTCGGCCATCAGGGAGAGCATCTGCCGGCGCGCCTCGTCCGCGCCTGGCGGCGTGCCGTGCAGGAGGGAGTCGGTGAACCAGTACAGGCGGTCCTCCCCGACCGGGAACAGGCCGAACATCGCCCCGCTGCGGCGGTCGACCAACTGGCTGGTGAGCAGGTCCGGCGCCATGCCGGGAGGGCGGGGCAGCATGCCGCGCAGGTCCATCCGGCCGGTTCGCCGCAGCCCGGGGTGACCGGGGAAGAGCTGTGCGCGCAGCTTGCTGCCGATGCCGTCGGCCGCGATCACGGCGTCCGCTCTCGCGACGGGCTCGCCTTCGCTGATCACGGTGACCCCAGTGGAGTCGGGCTGCAGACGCTCGACCGGGGTCCTGGTCCGCACCAGGCCGGGAGGCAGCGGGGCGCGCAGCGCCCGGTGCAGTTCCGCTCGGTCGATCATGGCGGGGGTCAGGACCACCTGCTGGGCCTGGGCCAGGTCGGTGACCAGCAGCGGCCGTCCGCGCCAGTCCCGCAATCCCCCGCGGGCCGCGTGGATGACGTGCCCCCGGACGTCTTCGGCCAGCCCCAGCGCGTCCAGCGCGCGCAGCCCGTTGGGCATGACCACGATCCCGGTGCCCGCTTCCCGCAGCTCGACGGCCCGTTCGAAGAGTGTCACCTCGTGGCCCGTGCGATGCAGCCCCACCGCCGCCGCCACTCCTCCCAGCCCGGCGCCGACCACCACGATCCGCATGAGACCTCCCGCTCATTCACTACGGTCGTACTAGTACGGCTATTGGTAGCATCTGTCCATGCCGCGCACTAATCCGGCCCGTCGCCAAGCTCTGGCCGATGCCGCCATCGAACTGCTGGCGTCGTCGGGGGTGCACGGCCTGACCCACCGGGCGGTGGAGAAAGCGGCGGACCTCCCGCCGGGAACGGCTTCCAACTACTTCCGCACCCGGGAAGCGCTGCTGATGGCCGCCGCGGAGCGCATCGCCGAGTTGCATCACGCGGACACCGACCGGGCCGTCAAGCAGCCCGCGACGCTGGTCGACCTGCTGACGGAATCGTTGCTCACAGCGGCGACCACGCTGCGTAACCGCTATCTGGCGATCTTCGAACTGCAACTGGAGGCCGCGCGCCGGCCGGCGCTCGCCTCGGCTCTCTCGGGCCTGCAGGACACGGCATCGCTGGTCACCGCCGCGCACCACGACGAACTCGGCCTCGGCATTCCACGCGAGAAGGTTCCCGCCATGATCGCGCTCTACGGGGGTGCGCTGTTCACCTTGGTCAGCGCGCCACCGGAGCACGTCAGCAGGGACGTCGTACGGAACACGGTCGAGGTCATCGTGCACGGCTGCGTTCCCCCGGCGACGGTGAGCCGGGATCCGGGTTCAGCCCGCTGACGGCACCGGAGAGGGCTTGGCCTGAGGGGCGAGGGTCCGGACGAGGGCGGTCAGCTCGTCCCAGTCGGCCGTTCCGGTGACGACCACCGCGTGATCGGGGAAGACGCGGACCAGCGTCCGCTGGTTCTTGTCCTGGCGGAACCGCTCCTCCCAGGTCACGCCGTCGATCTGGCGGCTCCCACCGGGCTTGTCGGTGTTGGCCATGCGGTTGACGAAGTCCGTGACCGGCCTCTCGTCGCTCTGGGCGAGCATGGCGTGCTGCCGCTTGGCGGTGGCGAATCCCAGCCGCCACGTCACGGCGCCGTTCTTCTGGGTCACAGAGGAACTGTTCGGCACCCAGTTGGGCAGCACCTCGCTCGGGGCGACGATCTCGTACTGCGCCGTGCGCGCCGCGTTGGCCCGGTCGATCGAGAAGTCCACCCGCGGGATGTGCTCGGTGCGGCTCTGCGGCGTGATGAGCAGGAACACTCCGATGCCGGCGAGGCAGACCAAGAGCGCGAACGCGTAGCCGTACAGTCCCTGGGTGAATCGTCCCACGTAATGCGAGATTAGTCGGTGGAGTCGGCGGTGGCCGTACCGGCCGTCACGGGTGCCGAATATCGCCGATGATGCGAAGAGCGTCCTCGGCCATCCTCCGGGCCGTCTCCGGGTCGTCGGACAGCGTCACCTCCTGCACGACGGCCGCCAGGGCGCCGGTGACGACGACGACCAGGGCGTCTTCGTGCTCGAACAGCGCCGCGGTACGCCTGGCCCACTGCCGGAGGCGGTCGCGCATGATGACCTCGAACCCGGGCGGGGCGTCGCCGCGCAGGAAGAGCGCGGCGAGGTCGCGTTCGGCGAGGCAGCCCTCCAGGTAGGCCCGCGCGGCGGCGAGGAACTGGGGCATCGGGTCGGTCTCCCCGGCCGCCCGGGCCTCCTGCACGGCCTGCCGGGTGCGCTGGGTCTGCCGCTTCTGGAACTCCTCGAACAGCGTCAGGTAGAGGTCCGCCTTGCCGGAGAAGTGGTGGTACAGGCTGCCGACGCTGGCGCCGGCCCTGGCCACTACGTCGGTGACGCCCGCCTCGGCGAAGCCGCTCGTGATGAACGTCTCCTTCGCGGCGTCCAGGAGTGCTCCCCGGGTCGCCGCGCCGCGCTCCGACGTGCGCATCGTCACTGGTCGTTCGGTGTCGCCGCTCATGCGGCGACGATATCTCCGACCCGTCCGTTCCGGGGGTCGGCGACCGCAAATGGCCTCCTACCTGGCCCAACAGGTTCAGACCAATCGGACAAGGACGGCTACGCGAACTACGATCGCTGGAACGGCACCTACCTATAAGGGGATCAATGGCTGATCACGTACCGGCCGCTCTGGCGACGGGGGAACGCGCACCCGACCGCAACCTGGCTCTGGAACTGGTCAGGGTGACCGAGGCGGCGGCGATGGCGGCCGCGCGCTGGGTGGGCCGCGGCGACAAGAACGGGGCGGACGGCGCCGCCGTGAACGCCATGCGCCAACTGATCAACACGGTCTCGATGAAGGGCGCCGTGGTGATCGGCGAGGGCGAGAAGGACAACGCCCCGATGCTGTACAACGGCGAGGAGGTCGGCGACGGGACGGGCCCCGAGTGCGACGTCGCCGTGGACCCGATCGACGGCACCCGGCTGTGCGCGCTCGGCATGAACAACGCGATCTCCGTGATCGCGGTCAGCGAGCGCGGCTCGATGTACGACCCGTCCGCGGTCTTCTACATGGAGAAGCTCGTCACCGGCCCGCAGGCGGCCGAGCACGTGGACATCGACGCCCCGGTGGCCGACAACATCCGCGCCGTGGCGCGGGCCAAGGGCGCCAAGCCGTCCGACGTCACCGTGGTGATCCTGGACCGGCCCCGGCACGAGCGGATCGTCAAGGAGATCCGCGAGACCGGCGCCCGGATCCGTTTCATCACCGACGGCGACGTGGCCGGCGCGATCATGGCGGCGCGCAACGGCACCGGTGTCGACCTGATGCTCGGCATCGGCGGCACGCCCGAGGGCATCGTCGCCGCCTGCGCGCTCAAGTGCATGGGCGGCGTCATCCAGGGCAAGCTGTGGCCGCGCGACGAGGAGGAGCGCCGCAGGGCCCTCGACGCCGGGCTCGACCTCGGTCAGGTGCTCACCACCGACGACCTCGTACGCTCCGACGACGTGTTCTTCGCCGCGACCGGGATCACCGACGGTGAGCTGATGCACGGCGTGCGGTTCCAGGGCGGCGCGGCGGTGACGCACTCCCTCGTCATGCGGGGACGGTCGGGCACGATCCGCAAGATCGAGAGCGAGCACCAGCTCTGGAAGCTCGGCGCCTACAGCGCCATCAACTTCGACACGGCAGTCTAGCGTCCGAACAGGCGGCGGCGCGGGCGCTTCGGCGAACGGGCGACGACCCTGCCGCCGAAGACGAACCCTGCGAGCTCGATCACGGGCGCGTCCGGCGCGAAGCCGGTCGCGCCCGGCGGGAGCCGCACCTCGTTCCTGAGCGACCGGACGCGGGCGTCCGGGGCGGTCACGATCCGCACGCCCTCGGGGACCGTCAAGTTGACCGTGCCGGCCATGACGGCGAGCTGCACCACCACGTGCCGCGACTGGAGCAGCGCCTCGCACAGGTCCATCGTTACCGTGCCGCCCAGGGACGTCACCGGCACCTGGGAGGGCACGACCCACCGGCCGCCGCGGGTCTCCGTACGGAAGAAGGCGGTGACGGGACGGCTGTCCACCCGGAACGGCTGGCTCTCCGGCGGCAGCAGGTCCACGGTCAGCTCGGCCAGCTCGCCGAGAGTACGCGCGGCCCAGACGCGCTCCACCCGTTCCTCGTGCTCCAGCGGCGTGAGCCGCCCGTCGGTGACCGCGTCCGTGAGCACCGCGACGATCCGCTCCCGATCGGCGTCGGAGGCCCGCAGCAGGGAGGGGTCCGGCGTGTCCGGGGTGCGGGGCGAGAGGAAGGCGGAGATCCACTTCACGGCTGAGGACTCGCTGCTGCTCACACCTTCGAGAGTAAGCGGTTCCCGCGCGGCGGTCACCATGCGACGCGGCGCCCGAGGTCAACCCCGAGATTGACCGGGGACTTCGTGGCCGCTTAGCGTGATGAGGTGGTCGCGGGGGCGGTGGCACGGCAGGTCGGCAACCTTCCGGCCGACCTGACGAGTTTCGTCGGCCGGAGGCGTGAGCTGGCCGAGATCAGGCGGCTGCTTTCGGCGTCGCGTCTGGTGACCCTCACGGGAGTGGGCGGCGTCGGCAAGACCCGGCTGGCCCTGCGGGCGGCCGCGGAGCAGCGCCGCGCGTTCGACTGCGTCTGGCTGGTGGACCTCAGCACCGTCACCGACCCGGCGCTCGTGGCGGACACGGTGGCGGCGACCATGGGCGTCCGGGACGAGCCGGCGACCTGCCCGGTGGACGCGCTGGAGCAGGTGCTGTCCTCGCAGCGGACCCTGCTCGTGCTGGACAACTGCGAGCACCTGCGTGATGCCTGCGCCGTGCTCGCCGACCGGCTCCTGCGCGCGGCCCCCGAGCTGCGCATCCTCGCGACGAGCCGCCAGTCGCTCGGCATCACCGGCGAGCACCAGATGAAGATCTCGCCGCTGCCCGTCCCTGAGCCGGACCGGCCGCTCGACCGCAGGTCCCTGGGGTTGTACGACGGGATCAACCTGCTGACGGAACGCGCGGCGGCGGTCCTGCCCGGTTTCACCCTCACCGAGGACAACCAGGCGGCCGTCGCCGAGCTGTGCCGCCAGCTCGACGGCATTCCCCTGGCCATCGAGCTCGCGGCGGTGCGGCTGCGGGCCCTGTCGGTGAACGCGCTCGTCGAGCGCCTGCGCGACCGCTACCGGCTGCTCACCGCGGGCAGCAGTACGGCGGTGCCGCGGCAGCAGACCCTGCACGCGCTGGTCGACTGGAGCTTCCAGTTGCTGCCCGACGCCGAGCGCAGGCTGTGGACCCGGTTGTCGATCTTTCCCTCGCACTTCGACCTGGACGCCGTCGAGGCGGTGTGCACCGGCGACGGCATCGAACGGGACGACGTGCTCGACCTGCTCGACGCGCTGCTGGACAAGTCGCTGCTGCTGCGCGAGGAGCACGCCGGCACGGTCCGCTACCGCATGCTCGACACCCTGCGTGAGTTCGGCCGCAAGCGGCTCGGCGGGGCAGAACGCCGGTCGCTCCGGCGGCGGCACCGGAACCGCTTTCTACGGCTGGCCGAGCAGGCCGCGGCCGACTGGTTCGGCCCGTGCCAGATCTCGTGGTCGTCCCGGCTGCGCCTGGAGCAGGCCAACATGCGCGCGGCGATGGACTTCTGCCTGCAGGAGCCGTGCGAGGCGGAGGCCGGGCTGCGGATGGCGACCCTGCTCACCGAGCCCTACTGGATAACCGGCGCCTTCTACAACGAGGGACGCCACTGGCTCGACCGGATGCTGGAGGCGGCCCCGGAACCGACCACGCTGCGCGCACGTGCGCTGCTCGCCGACGCCCTGATGGCGCTCATCCAGGGGGACACCGAGCCGAGTCTGGCCCTTCTCGACAAGGGCCGGGCGCTCGCCGAAGAGCTGGGCGAGGCGGAGGTCCTGGGGCTCGCCTCCCTGGTCTCCGGGATGGCGGCGCAGTTCAGGGGCGACTACCGGAGCGCCGTCGAGCTCCTGGAACGCGCCGTCGCCGGGCACGAGGCCGCCGGGAACGTGAGCGGTACGTTGATGTCCCTGCTCACGCTGGCGGCGGCGGTGAGCAACCTCGGCGACAAGCAGCGAGCGACAGAGCTGTTCGAGCGGAGCGTCGCGCTGACCAGAAGCCACGAGGAGAGCGCCGGCCAGGCCTGGGCCCTGACGACCTTCGCCATCCACCTGTGGCAGTGCGGCGACACGGAGCGAGCGTTCACGCACGCGCGTGAGGGTCTGATGCTCGGACGCGACTTCGGCGACCGGCTGAAGATCGCCACGAATCTGGAGACGCTCGGCTGGCTCCTCGTCGGCGAGGGGCGCGACCCGGAGGCTGCCCGGCTGTTCGGAGCCGTCGAGGAGGTCGGGCGCATGATGGGCCTGGCCCCGTCCAGGGTCAAGTTCTACACCGAGGTCCACGAGCGCTGCGTCGCCACGCTCAAGAGCAGGATGGGCGACAGGGCCTTGAAGCGCGAGCTCCGCAGGGGGAGCCGGCTGACGCTGGACGAGGCGATCGAGGAGGCGCTCGGCGACCGGGCCGGGGGCGGGCGTACAGGGCCGGACGAGGCGGTGGCGGAGGGCGAGCCCACGCGGCCCGGACGCCGCGCGGCGGCGGCCTGCGGGGCCGAGCCGTCCCCGCTCACCCGGCGGGAGCGGGAGATCGCCGAGCTGATCGCCCAGGGACGGAGCAACAAGGAGATCGCCGCCGCCCTCGTCATCTCGCAGCGCACCGTGGAGGGCCACGTCGAGCACATCCTGGACAAGCTCGGCTTCGCCTCCCGGGCCCAGATCGCCGCCTGGATGGCCGCACGCGAGGCAGGCGGCCGGCCCTGACCGGCGCACCCCATTGACCGGGCGGGTGACGGCTCCTACGCTGGCCGAAAACTTGAACCCCCCTCATGTTCCTGGAGGCCCCGATGCCAGTAGGGGACCCGGTGCCGGCGCAGGACTCTGTGCCCACTCCTCGCGACCGGCAGGCGCGGCTCGCCACGTTCGCGGTGTTCTTCGTCCAGGGCCTCACCTTCGCCACGCTGCTCACCCATGTGGACGCACTGCAGAAGAAGCACGGCCTGTCGGACGGCGAGCTGACCATCCTGCTCCTGGTCGTCCCGCTGATCGCCGGGGCCGGGAGCGTGCTCGCGGGGGCCGCCGCGTCCCGGTTCGGCAGCCGCCCGATCCTGCGCCTGGTGCAGCCGCTCGCCTGCGCCGCCGTCGTGCTCGCGGGCCTCGCCCCGAACGTCCCCATGCTGGTGGCGGCCAACGTCCTGTTCGGCCTCGGCCTCGGCGGGGTGGACGCGGGCATGAACATGCAGGGCGTCGCGGTCGAACGGCGGTACGGCCGGGCGGTGCTCACCGGGTTCCACGCGCTGTGGAGCGTGGCGGCGGTCGTCGGGGCGCTGTGGGCCTCGGCGTCGGCCACGCTCCACCTGAGCCTGCCCGTCACGTTCGCGATCGCCCTCGTCCCTGCCGCCGCCCTCGCCGTCCTCTCCTCGTTCTGGCTCTGTCTGCCGGAGGAGGAGCACCACGCCTCCGCGGGCCGGGACGAGAACGCGGCTGACGAGAACACGGGTGACGAGAACACGCCTGCCGCCAGGCCGGCCGGGCTCGCGTGGCGCCCGATCATCCCCCTCTGCCTGGCGATGGCGTTCCTCTACGTCGGCGACTCGTCGATCTCCAACTTCGGCACCCTCTTCATGGGCAAGGTCATGCACGCCTCCGCGAGCGTGATCCCGCTGGCCCTGGGGGCCTACCAGCTCACCACGTTCCTGGTGCGCGTCGGCGGCGACCTCGCGGTGCGCAGGTGGGGCCCGGCGGCCATCGTGCGCGCCGGGGGCTCCGTCGCGACGCTGGGCTTCGTCGCGATCGTGGCGGCGCCGACGGCGCCGCTGGCGATCGCGGGCTTCGCGCTCACCGGGATCGGCCTGTCCGTCGTCGCCCCGCAGTCGTTCTCCGCGGCCGGCCGCCTCGACCCGGCGGGCACAGGCGTGGCGATCGCCCGGGTCAACATGTTCAACTACGTGGGATTCATCGTCGGGGCCGCGCTCGTCGGCGGCCTCGCCGACGCCTCCGGCTTCCGCGTCGCCTTCGCCGCGCCGCTCGTCCTGGCCGCCGCCATCATCCTGCTCGCGCGCGGTTTCCAGCCGCGTACGGCCGAGCCGGCCCCCACGACCACCGCGGTCACCCCCTGACATCCCTGCTGACGTTCCCCGCCAGGGCGCGTACGGCGTCGGTGACGCGGTGGGCGGGCAGGCGGGCGAAGCCGATCACCAGTCCCGGCGGACCGTGGGCCGGTGTCACGACCTCGGCGGACAGGCCGGCGGCGCGGGCGGCCTCGGCCAGGCCGGACAGGTCGCCCCCGCCGTCCGCCCCGCCGTCCAGCTGGGCGTACAGGTGCAGCCCCGCCGAGATGCCGTGCACGGTGATCCAGGGCAGGTGCTCGGCCAGGGCGCGGACGAGGGCGTCCCTGCGCCGCCGGTACTCCCGGCGCATCCGGCGCAGGTGCCGGTCGTACGCGCCACCGGCGATGAGGTGGGCGAGCGCGTACTGGTCGATGACCGGCGAGCCGAGATCCAGCTCCCCGCGCGCGAGCCGTACGGCACGGGCGACGCGCGGGGGCGCCGCGATCCAGCCGAGCCGCAGCCCCGGGGCGAGGGCCTTGCTCACGCTCCCCGCGAGCACGACCCGGTCGGGCGCGAGACCCTGCAGGCACCCGACGGGGTCGCGGTCGAAGCGGACCTCGGCGTCGTAGTCGTCCTCAAGCACGAGCGCGCCCGTGCGGGCCGCCCAGCCGATCAGCGCGGCTCGGCGGGCCGGGGACAGGACGACGCCGGTCGGGTACTGGTGCGCAGGGGTCACCAGCACGGCGTCGGCGTCGCCGGGCAGCGCCTCGACGACGATCCCCTCCCGGTCGACGGGCACGGGGACGGTGTGCGCCCCGGCCCGCCGGAGCAGCGGTATCTGACGCTCGCTCGTCGGGTCCTCGACGGCCAGGACGATCCCGCGCCCCCGGTCCCGCACCAGAGCCTGGACGACGAGGCTGA
This sequence comes from Microbispora sp. NPDC046933, assembly GCF_040644635.1. Classification (NCBI taxonomy): domain Bacteria; kingdom Bacillati; phylum Actinomycetota; class Actinomycetes; order Streptosporangiales; family Streptosporangiaceae; genus Microbispora; species Microbispora sp. NPDC046933. The sequence continues at coordinate 63,084 of NZ_JBEYWW010000010.1, forward strand.
GCCCCTGGGCCACCCCGGTCACGACCACGACGTCGTCCGGTGACGCGTCGGCCGCGCGCACTCTGCCGAGGTACGCGGCGACTTCGCGGCACAGGGCCGGCACACCGCCGGGGTCGCCGTAGTCGAGCGCGTCGTTGGGCAGCGTGGCCAGCACGTGGCGGACGGCGGCGAGCCATGCCTGCCGGGGAAAGAGGCCGAGGTCGGGCGACGTGGGCCGATGGCCGTAGTGGGGCCGGCCCTCCCGCTCGTCAGCGGGATGCCCGGGGGCGGCGCCCCGCCCGGCCCCCGCGGCGATCCTGGTGCCCGCGCCCGTTCTCGATTCGAGGAGTCCCTCGGCCACCAGTTGCTCGTACGCCTCGACCACGACGCCGCGCGACAGGCCGAGATCGCGGGCGAGGTCACGGGTGGCGGGCAGGCGGGCGCCGGGAACGAGCCGCCCGGACCGGACGGCCTCGCGCACCTCGCGAGCGATCTGCGCGGCGAGCCCGCCCGCGGCTCTGTCGACCACGAGGTGAAGATCGGCCATTGGTCCACTCTAACGGCCCTCGATTGGACCATGAACCAGGACCAATCCGTTCCTAGCATCACCTGACATGAACACTCATGTGGCCGGAGCGGCGGGTGCGATGTTCCTCGTGGGGACGTTGGCGGCGGTCTCCGGCGTTATCGCGGACTATCCGGTCTACGGGGGGCAGGCGCTCCGCTACGCCCTGGCCGCCGTAATCCTGCTCGCCGTCGCCCGGGCGCGCGGCCACGGACTCGTGCGGCTCGGGCCGCGTCAGTGGGGGCTGCTCGCCGCGCTGTCGCTGACGGGGCTCGTGCTGTTCAACGTCTGCGTGGTCGAGGCGACCCGTGCGGCCGGGCCCGCGCTGCCCGGCATCGTCCTCGGCACCGTGCCGCTGGCGCTCGCCCTCGTGGGCCCGATCTTCACGGGCGCCCGGCCGTCCCCGCGCGTCGTGGCCGCGGGTCTGGTGGTGGTCGCCGGAGCCTCGCTGGCGACCGGCGCGGGCAGCGGGAACCTGCCCGGACTGCTGTGGTCCCTGGGCGCCCTGGTCTGCGAGCTCTGCTTCTCGCTGCTGGCCCTGCCGCTGCTGCCGCTGATCGGTCCTGTCAGGCTGTCGGCCTGGACGTCCGCGCTGGCGGTGCCGTTCCTGCTGGTCGCCGGCGTCGCCCTGGACGGCCGTCACGTGCTGCGCGCGCCGACCGCCGCGGAGGCGGCCGGCCTCGCCTACCTCGCCCTGGTGGTGACGACGGTGGCGTTCTTCCTGTGGTATCGATCGCTGCCCCGCCTCGGCGCGGACCGGGCCGGGCTGTTCGCCGGGATGATCCCCGTCGGCGCGATCGCCACGGCCGCCCTGCTGGGGATCGGCGTCCCCTCCGCGGCCGACCTGGCGGGGGCGGCCCTCGTGATCAGCGGGATCGCCCTCGGGCTCCGCTCGCCTTCTCCTCGCCGGCCTGCTCGGTCCTTCGCGGCTCGTCGCGCGACACCACTCGCGTCCGAGGGGACCACCACGTGATGTCGCCGTCCTTGACCTGCCGCAGCACGAGCGTGAGCAGCGACACCGCCAGGGCCACGAGAATGCCGATCGCGAAGATGACCATGACCCATACTTCGGCGTTCATGACCCCTCCCCCCTGTGCTCTATGTCTCAATTATCCCGCTTTATTGCCGAATATTCAGTATGAACTTATGCAAAAGCTACTCATAGCCCGGGCATGATGACCACGGCCCGCGCGCCGTACGCTGTGCAAAGACCATGGGCGGTCCGCGCGGCGGGCGCGCCCGACCAGGCAGACCACGAGGAACCGAGGACGATGCCGGAGTTCGACTACACCGACCTGCTCCCGCTTGGACCGGACGAGACGGAGTACCGCCTGATCACCACCGAGGGGGTGCGGGTCACCGAGGCGGCCGGGCGCAGGTTCCTGGAGGTCGAGCCGGAGGCCCTGCGGCTGCTCACCGAGACCGCGATCCACGACATCTCGCACTACCTGCGGGCGTCCCACCTGGCCCAGCTCCGCAAGATCGTCGATGACCCCGAGTCGAGCGGGAACGACCGCTTCGTCGCCCTCGACCTGCTCAAGAACGCGAGCATCTCGGCCGGCGGGGTGCTGCCGATGTGCCAGGACACCGGCACCGCGATCGTCATGGGCAAGCGCGGCCGGCACGTGCTGACGGACGGCCGCGACGCCGAGCACCTCAGCCGGGGCGTGTACGACGCCTACACCAGGCTCAACCTGCGCTACTCGCAGATGGCGCCGCTGACGATGTGGGACGAGAAGAACACCGGCTCCAACCTGCCGGCGCAGATCGAGCTGTACGCCGAGGACCCGAACGGCCACCCGGACGAGTACAAGTTCCTGTTCATGGCCAAGGGCGGCGGCTCGGCCAACAAGTCGTTCCTCTACCAGGAGACCAAGGCGGTGCTCAACGAGAAGCGGATGCTCGCCTTCCTGGAGGAGAAGATCCGCTCGCTCGGCACCGCCGCCTGCCCGCCGTACCACCTGGCGATCGTCGTGGGCGGCACCAGCGCGGAGTACGCCCTGAAGACCGCGAAGTACGCCTCGGCCCGCTACCTCGACTCCATCCCCACGGAGGGCTCGCCGAGCGGGCACGGCTTCCGCGACCTGGAGATGGAGAAGAAGGTCTTCGAGCTGACCCAGAAGCTGGGCATCGGCGCGCAGTTCGGCGGCAAGTACTTCTGCCACGACGTGCGGGTCATCCGGCTGCCCAGGCACGGCGCGTCCTGCCCGGTCGCCATCGCGGTGAGCTGCAGCGCGGACCGGCAGGCGCTGGCGAAGATCACCCCGGAGGGCGTCTTCCTCGAACAGTTGGAGACCGACCCCGCCCGCTTCCTGCCCGACACCACCGACGAGCACCTCGGCGGCGACGTGGTCAGCGTCGACCTCAACCGCCCGATGCCGGAGATCCTCGCCGAGCTGAGCAAGTATCCGGTCAAGACCCGGCTGTCGCTCACCGGCCCCCTCGTCGTGGCCCGCGACATCGCCCACGCGAAGATCGCCGAACGGCTCGACGCCGGCGAGGACATGCCGCAGTACATGAAGGACCACGCCGTCTACTACGCCGGGCCGGCCAAGACCCCCGAGGGCTACGCGTCCGGCTCCTTCGGCCCCACCACGGCCGGGCGGATGGACTCGTACGTCGAGCGCTTCCAGGCGGCGGGCGGCTCGATGGTGATGCTGGCCAAGGGCAACCGGTCCAAGCAGGTCACCGAGGCGTGCCAGAAGCACGGCGGCTTCTACCTCGGCTCGATCGGCGGCCCGGCCGCCCGGCTGGCCCAGGACTGCATCAAGAAGGTCGAGGTCCTGGAATATCCGGAGCTGGGCATGGAGGCGGTCTGGAAGATCGAGGTCGTGGACTTCCCGGCCTTCATCGTCGTCGACGACAAGGGCAACGACTTCTTCGACCCGCGGCAGCCCCTCGGCGACGGCAAGGGGACCTTCCTGGGCATGCCGTCCTGACATCGGGCGTCGGCCGTGCCGGTCCTTCGAGGTCCGGCACGGCCGACGCGTTTCCGCCTCGGTACGCCCGCCTCGTCAACGCGTCGGCGACCTGCCGGACCACCGAGAGCCGGGTGGTGATCGGCGGCTCTGCAGGGGCCGCAGGGGCCGAAGGGGCCCAAGGGCGACGCCGGCGCGCGCGGCCCCAAGGGTGAGCAGGGCCCGCCCGGCCAGGAATGTGAAGTTCACGCAGGTCAACAAGACGATCAAGAACCGCATCGGCGATGTCATCACCTGCCCGGGGGACACCAAGGTCGTCGGCGGGGGTGGACACCTCCAGAAGGCCGAGCACACCTACGTGGGGCATCTGCAGGTCAGCGAGTCCACTTCCCTGAACGGCCGGCAGCTCATGTTCGATGACGTGCCCCCCGGAGGGCACGACATGTACATCTACGCCATCTGCGCGGGCTGACCGCTCCATCCGTTCTCCTTACCATCGGAAGGCGCCGACCCTGCGGGGAGGTTGTCAGGATCTTTGACAGAAGATCTCAACAATTTCCCGGCATGGTCTCTACAGGTCGCACTGCACAAATCGGTAAGCTGCCACCCATGCGTGCGCCGTCCGGATACCTGCTAGCCGCGCGCTATCGGCTGATCGAGCCGGTCGGGCGCGGCGGGATGGGCACTGTGTGGCGCGCGCGTGACGAGCTGCTCGACCGCGAGGTGGCTGTCAAGGAGGTGCGGCTCCCCCTGGTCCTGGACGAGGACCTGCGGGCGGAGTTGTGCGCGCGCACCGAACGCGAGGGCAGGGCGACCGCGATGGTCGCCCACCCCTCGGTCATCACGGTCTTCGACGTCATCACCGAGGACGACCGTCCCTGGATCGTGATGGAGCTGCTGAAGGCGCGCTCCCTGGAAGAGCTGATCAGGCAGGAGGGCCCGCTGCCGCCGCGCCGGGTGGCCGACATCGGGCGGCAGGTGCTCGGCGCGCTGCGGGCCGTCCACGCCAAGGGCATCCTGCACAGGGACGTGAAGCCCAGCAACGTGCTGGTGACCGACGACGACCGGGCGGTGCTGACCGACTTCGGGCTGGCCGCCCTTGAGGGCGACGCCTCCATCACCCAGGCCGGAATCGTCCTCGGCTCCGCCGGATACATCGCCCCGGAACGCGTCCTCGGTGACAAGGCGAGCCCGGCCGCCGACCTGTGGTCGCTGGGCGCGACCCTCTACACCGCCGTCGAGGGCCGCGGCCTGCACGGGCGCCGTACGGCGGCGGCCGCGCTCGCGGCGCTGACCAGCGGCGCTCCGATCCCCATGGAGAAGGCCGGGCCGCTCGCCCCGGTCCTGCGCGGCCTGCTCCAGATCGACCCCGCGGCCAGGCTCGACAGCGTCCGCGCGGCCCACGCGCTGTCCAGGATCGCCGCCGGAATCACGGCCGAGGACCCGTTCGCCTCCCCGTTCCGGGCCGGGCGGCCCACGCCGCCGCCCACCGCCCCGCAGCCAACGGCGCCCGACACCCGCAAGCCGCCCCAGCGCAGCCAGCGGGGACAGCACCGGGCCGAGTCGCGGCCCACGCCCAAGGTGACCCCGCGCGACCGCGACTCCGGGCCCCACCGGCAGCCGGGGCCGTACGGCCAGCCGTACCGGCCAGTGGAATACGGCCAGCCCCAGGCGCACGACCCGTACACCTCGGGGCGGTACGACCTGTACGGCCCGCCCGGGCAGCCCGGACACTATGGACAGTTCGGCCAGACCGGTCAGCTGCGGCACAGCGGCTCGTATGGCGGCCCATATGGCGGCTCGCACGGTAGCTCGCACGGTGGCTCATACGGCCCGTACAGCGGCCCGCAGACCGGCCCGCACCCGCAGTATGGCCAGTCCGGGCGGTCCGGGCACCACCACCGGGAGATGCCGGCCGTGCCGTCCCAGCGCCGGCGGCCGAGCGAGGGCCTGCACCGGAAGCCGCCGGAGCCCGCCCTCCACCACGTCGTCCGCATTCCCATGATGCGGCACGTGGCGAAGATGATCAAGATACTACTCCCGCGGCGGTATTGGCCGAGAATCTTCATCAAGTAACCGGAAAGCGATTTACAAGACGGAATCGCTATCTTTCTAGATATGCCGGAACAGCATCCGCGGCTGCTCGCCGACCGCTACGAGCTGCGCAACCGCATCGGCCGGGGAACCATGGGCACCGTCTGGCGGGCGTACGACCGGTCGCTGGGCCGGGAGATCGCGGTCAAGGAGATTCGCCAGGACCCCTCGCTCAGCCCCCGACAACGACAGGAGCTGCGCGAACGCATGATGCGCGAGGGCCGCATGGCGGCGCGCGTCAGCCATCCGTCCGTCGCCACCATCCACGACGTGATCGTGTCCGACGGCATCCCGTGGATCATCATGGAGCTCGTCGAGGGGCGCTCACTCGAACAGGTGATCGACGAGGAGGGGCCGCTGCCGCCGCGTCTGGTGGCGGAGATCGGCTACGACCTGCTCGGCGCGCTGCGCGCGGCCCACGCCCAGGACATCCTGCACCGTGACGTCAAGCCGGCGAACGTCCTGCTGACCGAGACGGGCAGAGTGGTGCTGACCGACTTCGGCATCGCCAAGGCGCTGGGCGACCACGCGCTCACCCAGACCGGCATGGTGATCGGCTCGCCGGGCTACACCGCCCCGGAGCGGGCCCGGGGCGACCACACCGGCCCCGAGTCCGACCTGTGGTCGCTCGGCGCGACGCTGTACTTCGCCGTGGAGGGACGGCCGGCCTATGAGCGCTCGACGGTGCGCGAGACGCTGGCCGCGTTGATGACGGAGAAGGCCGACCCGCCCACCCAGGCAGGGCCGCTGCGGCCGGTCCTGGACGGGCTGCTGGAGAAGGACCACACCGCGCGCCTCACACCCGAGCGCGCCGCCGCGATACTGCGTGTGATCGCCGACACCCCCACGGGCTCCATTCCCGCGGTGCCCCCCGCACCACCCCCGCCCCCCGCGCCTGCTCCGGCTCCCAGGGGTGACGCGAAGGCGCGCCCCGACGGGAACGGCTCGGCCGGCCGGTCCCACGCCGCGGAGTCTCGCGGCAGCACCCCGGCCGCCTCGGCGGCCGCCACCCGATCCCCCGGAGGGAACATGACCGGAGACGACGAGGACGACGCGAACCGCACCATGGTCGTCCCCCGCCCCGCAGGCGGCCCCCGCCTCCCTTCACCGCCTCCGGGCGGGCGACAGAACGGTGCCGCGGGCGAGCCCGTGTCCGACCCCGCGGACAGGCACAGCACCACGGTTCCCGGGAGGCTCCCCGGCCGGGGACCGGCGACGCCCCCGCCGCCCGGCCCCGCCTTCGCCGGGAACGGCCCGGCACCCATGGCAGGGCCTCCGGCCGCCCCGCACCCCGGGACCCCCCAGCCCGGGGACGGCGTCCCGGGAAGGCCGCCAAGCCTGGGCACGGACCTGTTCGCGATGCAGAGTCCCGCCGGCCCGGACGCCAAGACGCAGGTCCGGGTGCTCGTGACGATGGGAATCGTGCTCGTCGTCGTCCTCGCGCTGATCCTCCTGGGCGTGTTCTTCTTCTTCGCGAAGTGATGGTGCATCGGACCTCCGGGTACCACTGGCGAAGTGTCCTCGAGCTCTGACCGGGTCGGTCACTGCGCCGATCCGTCACTGCGCCGGGTCGGTCACTGCGCCGGGTCGGTCACTGCGCCGGACGTCCGGACGCCGCCGACCGGGTGACCCGAGCTCTGTCCGGGTCGGTCACTGCGCCGGAAGGAACCTCCGGTCCTCGCGAAGCCCGCTCCGCTGGGCCTTCGCTGCGGTCCTCGCTCCCTTCCGCTCCGCTCCCTCGCCCCCGTGAAGGGTGGAGGGCGGACTGGCGAGTGTTGCGCCGGACGTCCGGACACTGCTAGCAAGGTCACAAATACCGTCGGTGTCCCCCTGGAGTGACCGGTGCGCAAAGGGATCAGCTACGCCGATGCCGTCCGCCTGCTCGAACGGGAGAGCAAGGTCGCGAAGGCCCTCACCGGCACGCTCGTCGGGGCCGTGCCGGGATTGTCCTTGTTCGACATCAAGGACGAGGCCGTACGGCTGGCGGGCGAGGCGACCGGCAAGCTCCGTGACCGGGTGACGGGCCTGAACCGGTACGACCGTACGGCCCGGCTGGAGGCGGCCCAGGCCGTCCTCGTGGTGGCGGCGTTCTTCGAGGCCCTCGGCGAGCTGCCCCTGCCGTTCGATCCGAAGGAGCTCCGCCTCGATCGGGACGAGCAGGCGGAACTCGCCGGGTCGGACGCCGAGCGGGGCTCGTTCGTCCACACGCTGATGACGATCGAGCCGGCCGGTCTGCGTGCCGATCACTCCTACGCGGACATGCTCGACTCGATCGACGCGTACTACCGAAAGCTCGCGGCGGGGCTGACCGGGTTCGTCTCCGGGCTGGCGGTCCGTGACCGCCTGAACGCGACCGAATGGGAACGCGCGAAGACGGCGATCGAGGAGGAGCTGCCCGAGGCCGCCCGCCGGAAGTACGAGGAACTCCACCGGCGGCTGGCTCTGGACGTCCCCGAGTTCGCGCTGTGGCAGGACATGATCTCCCGGCAACGAGTCGACACCGGCCTGGCCGAGTTGGAGGCGCTGCTCACTCAGGTCGCCGCCCATACCAGCGCACCCGATCATCCGCACGCACTGTCCCTGGCGCACCGGGCAGCCTTGGATCGGCCCATTGCTCAGTCGGGCGAGGTCCCCTCGGGCATGCGCATGCCCAGCCTCGTCGAGGCGTACGTGAACCCGGACTTCCGGCTGGCCGAGTACGGCGAGCAGGCCGATCCGAGTGCGGAGTGGTGGTGGGACAAGGCGGAGCCGAGGGACGACATCGCCGCATTCCTGGCCCGCTACTTCACTTCGCCCGAGGCCACAGGACGCCTCTGGTCGTGCTCGGCCAGCCCGGCGCGGGCAAGTCCGTGCTCACCAAGATCCTCGCCGGGCGTCTCCCGGACGGCGACTTCCTCCCGGTGCGGGTGCCGCTGCGGGAGGTGCCGGCCGACGGGACGATCCAGGAGCAGATCGAGGCTGCGGTCCGGGAGGCCACCGGGGAGCACGTCGGCTGGCCGGAGCTGACGCGGTCGGCGGACGGCGCGCTGCCGGTCGTCATGCTGGACGGGCTGGACGAGCTGCTGCAGGCGACCGGCGTCCACCGGTCCGACTACCTGAGCCGGGTGGCCGACTTCCAGCGCCGGGAGGCGGACCTCGGCCGCCCGGCGGCCGTGCTCGTCACCACGCGTACGGCTGTCGCCGACCGGATGCGCTTCCCACCCGGATGCCTGACGATCCGGCTCGAGCCCTTCAAGGAGGAGCAGGTCCGCCGCTGGCTGGCAGTGTGGAACGCCGCGAACAACGAGTACTTCACCGCGCACGGCCTGAAACCCCTGCCACCCGAGACGGCTTTGGCGCATGGCGACCTGGCGTCGCAACCGCTGCTGCTGCTGATGCTCGCCCTCTACGACGCCGACGCCAACGCCCTGCAGCGCGGCGAGACCGGGCTCAGCCAGGCCGAGCTGTACGAGCGGCTGCTGACCCGCTTCGCCCGCCGCGAGGTGGACAAGCACCAGCCGGGACTGCCGGAGACGGCGGCGGCCCAGGCAGTCGAGACGGAGTTGCGCACCCTGGCCGTCGGGGCGTTCGCGATGTTCAACCGGGGCAGGCAGTGGGTCACGACCGGCGATCTCAACAACGACCTGGCCGCGCTGCTCCCGGCTCCGGCGGCTCAGACCACGAGCTTCCAGGCACCCTTGTCCCGAGCCGACCAGGTGATCGGGAAGTTCTTCTTCGTCCACCAGGCGTCCGCCGTCCGTGACCACGCCTCGCTGCAGACGTACGAGTTCCTGCACGCCACCTTCGGCGAGTACCTCGTCGCGCGGATGACGCGCGACGTGTTGCGTGGCATGGTCGCCCGCGAGACTGCCCCCGCCGACCCGTTCTTCGGCCGCCCGCAGCCGGACGACGGGCTCCTCCACGCGCTGCTGTCGTTCTCGGTGCTGACCGAGCGACAGCCGATCGTGGAGTTCCTCCGCTACCTGCTGCTCGCCCTCGACCGCGAGCCGACAACGGACCTGCTCGTCCGGCTGCTGCACACCGCCGAGAGCCGCACCGACCAGAGCTACGCCGACTACCGGCCGGAGAAGTCGACCTTCATCACCCGATACGCCCACTACACGGCCAACCTCGTGATCCTCGCCGCCCTCACCGCCGACGGCATAGCGGCCGGCGAGCTTTTTCCCGACAGCGAGCCTCCGGCCGAAGCCTGGTGGCGCCTGGCAACCCTGTGGCACTCACGGTTGAGCGTCGAAGTCTTCACCGCGATGTCCCTGCTGTTCGAGATCGAGTGGGTAACGCGGGACGACGTCTCCGATTTGATCGTCCGTTACGCCGGCGACACGGAGTACCAATGGGGCGGTGGCGGGAGCCCGAGGTGGACGACGGTGGAACGGAGGTGGCCTGTGCCGAGCCCTCGGACGCTCGACGTGGCGCATTTCCTCGGCAGCCCTCTGACGGACAGCCTGGCCGAGGCCGCCGAGCCGCCGATCATGGCCGCGGACCTCCGCTTCACGGCCGACATCTTCGGCCACAACGAGGAGACCGTCGTGCGCCTGACCGAGGCATGGCAACTCGCCGGGGGAATGCACAGGACGATCGAGGCGATCGAGGCGGGTCTGCGTGAGGAGTATCAGAGGGATCCCGGAGCAGTCGCGAATGTCTTCCGGGATATCACGGGATTGGAGCTGCCCGACGCGGTGGCCGGTTACTGACCGTTCAGAGGGCGTGGATCCGGGCAGGAACGATGCGACGGGGAGAGGCTGAAGGACTGAGGCATGGACGAATTCCGCATCGAGCACGACTCCATGGGCGAGGTCCGGGTGCCCGCCCATGCCAAGTGGCGGGCCCAGACGCAGCGGGCGGTGGAGAACTTCCCGGTGTCGGGGCGGGGCCTGGAGCCCGCGCACATCGCGGCGCTCGCCCGCATCAAGGCCGCCTGCGCGAAGGTCAACGCCGAGTACGGCGTGATCGACAAGGACATGGCGCAAGCGATCCAGGAGGCGGCCGAGGAGGTCGCCGGGGGACGCTGGGACGACCAGTTCCCGGTGGACGTCTTCCAGACCGGCTCAGGCACCTCGTCCAACATGAACATGAACGAGGTGGTCGCCACGCTGGCGCAGGAGCGGCTCGGCCGGCCCGTCCATCCCAACGACCACGTCAACGCCGCCCAGTCGTCCAACGACGTCTTCCCGTCCTCCATCCACGTCGCGGCGACGTACGCCGTGGTGCACGAGCTGACGCCCGCGCTGGAGCACCTGGCGACCACGCTGGAGGAGAAGGCGACAGAGTTCGCCGACGTGGTGAAGTCGGGCCGCACCCATCTCATGGACGCGACGCCGGTCACGCTCGGCCAGGAGTTCGGCGGCTACTCCACCCAGGTCGAGCTGGCGCTCGAACGGCTCCAGGCGGCGCTGCCGCGCCTGGCCGAGCTGCCGCTGGGCGGCACGGCCGTGGGCACCGGCGTGAACGTGCCGGGCCCCGGCTGGGCTCAGGCCGTGATCGCCGAGCTGAGCCGGACGACCGGCCTGCCGTTCACCGAGGCCAGGGACCACTTCGAGGCGCAGGGCGCGCGTGACGGCCTGGTCGAGCTGTCGGGCATGCTCAAGGTGATCGCCGTCTCGCTCAACAAGATCGCCAACGACCTGCGCTGGATGGGGTCCGGCCCGCGCGCGGGCCTGGCCGAGATCAACCTGCCCGACCTGCAGCCGGGCTCGTCGATCATGCCGGGGAAGGTCAACCCGGTCATCCCTGAAGCCGTCACGATGGTGGCCGCGCAGGTCGTGGGCAACGACGCCGCGATCACGATGGCCGGGGCCTCGGGGTCGTTCGAGCTCAACGTGATGCTGCCGGTGATGGCCCGCAACGTGCTGGAGTCGATCCGGCTGCTGGCCAACGTGTCGCGGCTGCTCGCCGACCGGTGCGTCAGCGGGATCACCGCGAACGTGGAGCGCCTGCGCGAGTACGCCGAGTCGTCGCCCTCGGTCGTCACCCCGCTCAACCGGTACGTGGGGTACGAGGAGGCCGCCAGGATCGCCAAGCAGGCGCTGAAGGAGCGCAAGACGATCCGGGAGGTCGTCATCGAGCGCGGCCACGTGGCGAGCGGCGCGCTGACCGAGGAGCAACTCGACCAGGCACTGGACGTGCTCTCCATGACCCGCCCCACATAGGAAGGCAGGCATCTATGTCGCCGGCCGCCATGTGCCGGGCGGAACCTGGTTCCTATCGTGAGGCAGCATGAGCCTTGAAGGGCGTACGGCCCTCGTCACCGGCGCGGGGAGCGGCATCGGACGGGCGTGTGCCCGGCGCCTGGCCGCCGAGGGCGCGCACGTCATCGCCGCCGACATCAACGCCGAGGCCGCGGCCAAGGTGGCCGCGGAGATCGGCGGCACGCCGGTGGCCGTCGACCTGTCCGATCCGGAGTTCCTGGTGGCCTGGCGCGGCCAGCTCCCGCCCTCGCCGGACACCCGCCTCCGTGCCGACATCGTGGTGAACAACGCGGGGTTCCAGCACGTGGCTCCGATCGAGGAGTTCCCGCCCGAGATCTTCGGAAAGATCATGCGGGTGATGGTCCAGGCGCCGTTCCTGCTTGTGCGGGACGTGCTGCCCGGCATGTACGAGCGCGGCTGGGGCCGGATCGTCAACATCTCCTCGGTGCACGGCCTGCGCGCCTCGCCGTTCAAGGCGGCGTACGTGACGGCCAAGCACGCGATTGAGGGTCTGTCGAAGGTGATCGCCCTCGAAGGGGCGCCGCACGGCGTGACCTCCAACTGCGTCAACCCCGCCTACGTCCGCACTCCGCTCGTGGAGAACCAGATCGCCGACCAGGCGCACACTCACGGGATCAGCGAGGACGAGGTGGTGGAGCAGATCATGCTCGCCCCCGCGGCGATCAAGCGGCTGATCGAGCCGGACGAGGTGGCCGAGATGGTCGCCTACCTGTGCGGCCCGCAGGGATCGTTCGTCACCGGCGTCTCGATCCCCATCGACGGAGGATGGAGCGCACGCTGACCACTCCGGCCCCCAAAAACGCTCCGGCCCCCAAAAACAGCGCGTACGCCTATCTCGACCTGCTCGCGCGGGAGGCGTCGGCGGTCGAGTTCGAGGGCCCGATCCTGCAGGCCAGGGCGGCCGGGGCCGACTCCGCGACGCTGGAGGAGCTGGAGCGGGCCAAGGTCGCGGCGCTGCAGGTGCGGGCCGTGCTGCGCCGGCGGGCCAAGCGGGAGGCGGAGCTGTCGGCGCTGTTCGACACCGCCAGCGACCTGGCCGGGCTGCGCGACCTGGACGCCGTACTGGAGGCCATCGTGCACCGGGCCAGGCAGCTGCTCGGCACCGACATCGCGTACATGACGCTGAACGACCCCGAGCGCGGCGACACCTACATGCGGGTGACCGACGGGTCGATCTCGGCCAGCTTCCGGCGGCTGCGGCTGCCCATGGGCGCCGGGCTGGGCGGGCTGGTGGCGCAGAGCGGCACGCCGTACAACACGGCGGACTACTTCGCCGACCCCAGGTTCCGGCACATGAACGCGATCGACGTGGCCGTCCACGAGGAGGGCCTGGTGGCGATCCTCGGGGTGCCGCTGCGGCTCGGCACGCAGGTCATCGGCGTGCTGTTCGCGGCCAACCGCAGCGCCAGGCCGTTCGCCCAGGAGGAGGTGGCGCTGCTGTGCTCGCTGGCGGCGCACGCCGCCGTGGCCATTGACACCGCCCGGCTGCTGCAGGAGACCCGGGCCGCGCTGGGCGAGCTGAGCGAGGCGAACACGCTGATCAGGGCGCACAGCGAGTCGATCGAGCGGGCCGCCGACGCGCACGACCGGATGACCGGCCTCGTGCTGCGCGGCGGCGGGGTCGAGGACGTCGCCGCGGTCGTCACCGAGGTCCTGGGCGGCCGCCTGACCGTGCTGGACGACGAGGGCCGCCCCCTCGTGGGCGAGTCCGGCGACCTGGACACGGGCGTGTTCGACGCCGCCCAGTCCTCGCGCGCCCTCGGCCGCACGGTCAAGCGCGGCGACGCGTACGTCGCGTCGGTGGACGTGGGGGCGGCGCCGCTGTGCACGCTGGTCCTGCGGACCGACCGCCCGGTGTCCGACACCGACCAGCGGATCCTGGAGCGCGCCGCGATCGTCACCGCGCTGTTGCTGCTGTTCCGCCGCAGCGTGGCCGAGGCGGAGGGGCGGGTGCGCGGCGAACTGCTCGACGACCTGGTCTCCCGCCCGGAGCTGCGCGGGCTGCACGACCGGGCGCGGCGGCTCGGCGTCGACCTCGACGCGCCGCACGTGCTGGTCGTGGCACGGCACGACGGGCAGCGGGAGCGCGGCGCGTTCTGGGCGTCGTCCCAGGCGACGCTGGCGCACGGCCTGGCCACCACCCGGGGCGACGAGGTCGTGCTGCTGCTGCCCGGCGACCAGCCCGGCGCGCTGGCCCGGCGCGTCGCGGCCGAGCTGAGCGCCTCGCTCGGCCGCCCGGCGACGGCGGGGGCCGCGCCGGCCTCCGGGCCGGTGACGGCGGTCGCCACCGCCTACTCCGAGGCCAGGCGCTGCGCCGGGGCGCTGGTGGCGCTGGGCCGTACGGGTGACGGCGCGAGCGCCGAGGAGCTGGGCTTCGTCGGCCTGCTGGTGGGCGAGCGGCGCGAGGTGTCGGGCTTCCTGTCCGGCGCGCTCGGGCCGGTGCTCGACTACGACGCGCGCCGGGGAACCGCCCTGGTCAAGACGCTGAACGCCTACTTCGGCGCGGGCGGCTCCCTGTCGCGTACGGCCGAGGCCCTGCACATCCACGTCAACACGGTGACCCAGCGGCTCGACCGGGTGGGGCAGTTGCTCGGCGCGGACTGGCAGGAGCCCGAGCGCGCCCTGGAGATCCAGCTCGCCCTGCGGCTGCACCGGCTGCGCACCCACATGCCGGACGCCTGAGGTGTGTGGCGGCGCCCCATAGGAGTGACCTCGGTCACTGCATACCGTGGCGGAACCCCCCCATCGGAGGAGTTCCCATGGCAAATACCCCACCTGCCCGTATCGGAAAGGTCGTCGGGGCCAGCCTGATCGGCACCACCATCGAGTGGTACGACTTCTTCCTGTACGGCTCGGCCGCCGCCCTGGTCTTCAACAAGCTGTTCTTCCCCACCGAGGACGAGCTGACCGGCACCCTGCTGGCGTTCCTCACCTACGCCGTCGGCTTCGTCGCCCGGCCCCTCGGCGGGCTGGTCTTCGGCCACTACGGCGACCGGCTCGGCCGCAAGCGACTGCTCGTCATCAGCCTGCTCATGATGGGCGGCTCGACGTTCCTGATCGGCTGCCTGCCGACGTACGCCGCCCTCGGCGCCGGCGCGCCCCTGCTGCTGACCGCGCTCCGCCTGGTGCAGGGCTTCGCCCTCGGCGGCGAGTGGGGCGGCGCGGTGCTGCTGGTCTCCGAGCACGGCGACCCCCGCAACCGCGGCTTCTGGGCGTCCTGGCCGCAGGCCGGCGCTCCCGGCGGCAACCTGATAGCCACCGGAGTGCTGGCGCTGCTGGCCGCGGTGCAGCCCGACGACGCCTTCCTCGCCTGGGGCTGGCGGATCGCGTTCCTGCTGTCCGGCGTGCTCGTGCTGATCGGCCTGTGGATCAGGCTGACGGTCACCGAGTCGCCGGTGTTCCAGGAGGCGCTCGAGCGGCAGGAGCCCGCTCCGAAGGCCCCGATCCTCGGCGTGCTGCGGCACCACTGGCGCGACGTGCTGGTGGCGATGGGCGCCCGGATGGCCGAGAACGTCTCCTACTACGTGATCACCGCGTTCGTCCTCGTGTACGGCACCACGGCGGCGGGCCTGCCCAAGGGCACCGTGCTCAACGCGGTGCTGATCGGCTCGGCGTTCCACTTCGTGACGATCCCGCTGTGGGGCGCGCTGTCGGACCGGCTCGGCCGCCGCCCGGTCTATCTTCTCGGCGCCGTCGGCGTCGGCCTGTGGGCCTTCGCGTTCTTCCCGCTGATCGACACCAAGAACTTCGCCCTTGTCACCGTGGCCGTGACGGTCGGTCTGCTGCTGCACGGCGCGATGTACGGCCCGCAGGCGGCGTTCTTCTCCGAGCTGTTCGCCACCCGGATGCGTTACTCGGGCGTGTCGATCGGCTACCAGCTCGCTTCGATCGCGGCCGGCGGCGTCGCCCCGCTGATCGCGGTCGCCCTGCTCGACGCGTACGGGTCGAGCGTGCCGGTCTCCGTGTACGTGGTGGCGGCGGCGGTCCTCACGATCATCGCGGTGATCGCCTCCAGGGAGACCCGCGACCGCGACCTGTCCGCCATCGAGCCGACCTCGGGCGCCGCCCAGGCCGCCGCGATCGTGAAGGAGGCCTGATGCGCCCCGGTTCCGTCATGCTGGCCGCCCTGGCGCTGGCCCTCCCCCTGGCCGCCGCCATCCCGTCCGAGGCCGCCGCCTGCCCGAACGTGATCGTGCCGGGCGCGCAGAAGCAGGTGGTCGCCTGTCTCGACGACCTCACCACGAAGGGCACGCTGGTCTCCGGCCACACCGACCAGTCGGACTGGTCGGGCCTCAACTCCACCGGCGCGGTGAACCCCAGCGGCGTGCCCGGCGTGCAGATCGACGGCTACTTCCCCGACACCTCCACCGGGAACACCAACCACGGCTGGAACCACGACGCGCAGTTCGTGATCCGGCTGCCCGAGCGGTGGAACGGCGGCCTGGTCGTCGCCGGGTCGCCCGGCAACCGGGAGACGTACGCCAACGACTTCACGATCTCCGACTGGGCGCTGGCCAAGGGCTACGCGTACGCCGCGACCGACAAGGGCAACACCGGCGTCTACTTCTACCGCGACGGCGTACGGCCCGGAGACGCGGTGGCCGAGTGGAACCGCCGGGTCAGCGAGCTGGCGGTCGCCGCCAAGGCCGTCGTCCGGCAGCGGTACGGCAGGCCGGCCCGCACGACGATCGCGGCCGGTCAGTCCAACGGCGGCTACCTGGTCCGCTGGCAGATCGAGAACCGCCCCGACCTGTTCGACGGCGGCGTCGACTGGGAGGGCACGCTCTTCACCCCCGACGGGCCCAACCTGCTGACGTTCCTGCCGCCCGCGCTGCGCGCGTACGCGAAGGGCGACACGGCCGGGGTCGCGGCGGCGGGCTTCGCGCCGGAGTCCGACTTCCTGTGGCCGTTCCACTACCAGTACTACTGGGACTTCACCCAGCGCGTCTTCCGTGAGGAGTTCGACCCTGCCTATGACGGCGACGCCGAGGCGGGCACGCCGTTCTGCGCCTCCGGCACGCCCGCCTGCGACACGGACTACGACTACGCCTCCAGGCCCGCGGCCGTGAAGCAGGCGGTCGCGCGGGTGAGCGTCACCGGGAAGATCAAGCGGCCGCTGATCGTCGTCCACGGCACTCTGGACGCGCTGCTGCCGATCCGCGAGGATTCGGATGTCTACGCCAAGATGATCGCCGACCGGCACCGCGACCGGCTGCTGCGCTACTACCGCGTCGAGGACGGCACCCACGTCGACAGCCTCTACCCGGCCTTCCCCGACCGCCTGCGGCCCCTGCTGCCCTGCTTCCGCAGCGCGTTCACCGCGCTGGAGGCGTGGATCGGCACGGGCACACCGCCGCCTCCGAGCGCCACCCTGCCTCGCCCGGCCACGGGCGACCTCGAGAACACCTGCACACTGGGAGCACCATCATGACCCTGCCCATATCCGCCGAGCGCGTCAGAACGCCCCGTCTGACCCTCAACGTCCTGTCCGTGCCGGACTCTGCGGGCGACCCGGTGGTGTTCGTGCACGGCAACGTCTCCTCCAGCGCGTTCTGGCGCTCGACGATGACCGCGATCGCGGCGGAGGGGTTCCGTCCGTACGCGCTGGACCTGCGTGGCTTCGGCGACTCCGACCCCGAGCCGGTGGACGCGAGCCGGGGCGTGCGCGACTACTCCGACGACGTGCTCGCGCTGCTCGATCATCTGGGGCCCGCGCACCTGGTGGGCTGGAGCCTCGGCGGCGGGGTCGTCATGCAGGCCATGCGCGACCGGCCCGCGGCGGTGCTGAGCGCCACGCTGGTCAACCCCGTCTCGCCGTACGGCTTCGGCGGCACCACGGGCCCGGACGGCGTGCTCACCAGCCCCGACGGCGTGGGCTCCGGCGGCGGCGCGGCCAACCCCGAGTTCGTGGCGGCGCTCCAGGCGGGCGACCGGTCGGCCGACTCCCCCGTCTCGCCCCGCACCGTGCTGCGCACCGCGTACGTCGCCGCGGGGACGGACCTGGGTGAGGAGGAGGACGCGTTCGTGGAGTCGATGCTGTCCACCCGGATCGGCGAGGACCACTACCCGGGCGACTCCCTGCCCTCGGACGCCTGGCCGGGCCTGGCCCCCGGCAAGCGGGGCGTGCTGAACACGATCGCGCCGACCAACTTCCGGATCGACGACCTGCACGAGATCGACCCGAAGCCGCCCATCCTGTGGATCAGGGGCGACCAGGACGTGATCGTCTCGGACACGTCGCTGTTCGACCTCGCGCACCTGGGGGCGATCGGCGCGGTGCCCGGCTGGGACGGCACGCCGGCCCAGCCCATGGTGACCCAGACGCGGGCCGCGCTGGACCGCTACGGCGCCTACCGGGAGGTGGTCGTCGAGGGGGCCGGCCACGGCCCGCACCTCGACAGGCCGGCGGAGTTCCGCGCGGCGCTGCTCGCGCACCTGCGCGGAGAGTCCTGAGCGATTTGAGGTCAGCGGCGGTCGCGCAGGACGCGGACGGCGATGCGCCGCAGCAGTGAGGGAGCCTGCGGCGAAGCCCCGGCGGGCAGGACGGACACCTGCCCGCCGCGGCGCACCGTCAGCCCGAACAGCAGGTCCACGTCCTTCTGGTCGACCCGGAGCGCGGGCCGCCAGGAGCCGGGGCCGAGGCAGTCGTCCCCGCCGATCCGGCTCAGCGGCACCCGCGCGACGAGCTGACCGGCCACCCGGCCGGGTATCCCCGGCTCGACCAGCGCGGGCACGACCATGCTGCGCCCCCGCCCGTCCTGCTCACGCAGCACCAGCTCGGCCGGCGGCCCGCCGCTCGGCGGCACGTACGGCACGGGCACGACGACGAAGACGTGCCCCTCCTGCCTGGCCACGGTGGCCCGGGACGAGACCAGCGCGATCGACTCGGGGAACGACTTCGGCTCCACGCAGACGCCCAGCTCGCCGCGCTCGGACCAGCACGGCACCACCAGCCGCCTGGGCTCGCCGGCGAGCGCGCCCGCGCAGCTCATCGGCAGGGCGGGGCGCACCACCCGGGCGCGGCCCGCCTGCACGCCCCGCATGCGCACGTGGACCTCCCACAGCCCGGCGGGCAGCGGCCGTCCGAGGGCCGCCGCGCCGGCGTCGAGCCGTGCCTGACCGCTCACCCACACGCGCATCTGGCCGCCGCGCGTCTGGTCCCCCACGCCCGCGCGGCCCACCGAGCAGGTGACCGGCAGGGAATGCACCACCCCGGTCTCCGCGTGGCGGACGCAGACCTCCATGCGGGCCCTGCGGACCGCGTCGGTCATGTCGGCGGCGTCGTCGTCGAGCAGGCCGTCGAGCAGGCCCTCCACCCCGGGGGGCGGGGTCCACAGCAGCCGGTCGCCCCGCTGCCGCAGCCACAGCGGCGCGCCCCCGGCACGCAGGATCTCCACGCTCAGGTCGAGCAGCAGCGTGCCCTGGTCCCAGCGCAGATCCCGCAGCTCCGCGCTGAGCCTGGCGCCCCGGGACGCCTCGGCGAGGGCGACCAGCGCGTCGAGGCGGTCCTGGCGCAGCAGCGCCGTACGGGCGCGCAGGTGCGCGGGCAGGTGGACGTCGAGCGCGGCGGGGAAGCGGTCGAGGGTGAAGCGGCGCAGGAAGGAGAACAGGACCATCCGCTCGTCGGGCTCGGCGCCGAGGAACCGCGCGCCCGCAAGACGGCGCAGCCCGAGCGTCCGATACCAGTGGGCGTGGATGCGCTCCCGCTGTGAGCCCGGCTCGGTGTAGGCGTCCACCACGTCGAAGATCGCGTTGAGGCCGTCGAAGAGCGCCTCGGCGTCCGGCCCCTCCTCCTCCGCCGTTCCCGGGGAAGCCGGGCCCAGGTGGCAGCAGATCTCGTCGGTGAGCACGGCGATCACCTTCGCGGCGAGGTACGCCCTGGTCACGAAGGCCTGCTCGGACAGCGGCCGGTCGGCGAAGCGGAGCTGGCAGGTCTCCAGGAAGTCGCGGCTGAACAGCTTGTGCGCCGTCGGCAGCGCGAGGAGGTGGTCGCGCAGCACGTCCGCCCGGTCCCGGTCGCGGGCGAAGGCGGCCGCCGGCGGCCCCTGGTCGGCGAGCCTGCCGATCAGCACGTCGGCGTCGGTCTCCACGGCCCTGTCGTACATCCGCTCCAGGGCGTGCGGCTCAAGCCTGTCGTACTGGCCGAGCAGGTAGACGTACTCGCCGCGCGCCACCGACAGGCCGACGTTGCGCCCGCGTGCGGGCGAGCCGCTGTGGTCGAGGTGCAGGACCCGCACGTTGTCGCGCTGCTCGGCGATCGCGTCGAGCCGCCTGCGGGTCCCGTCCGTCGACCCGTCGTCCGCGAAGACGACCTCGTACTCTTCCGGCGGCAGCGACTGCTCCAGCACCGAACGCACACACGCGCCGAAGGCGTCGTTCGACAGCCCGGGGTTGGACACGGGCATAACCACGCTGACCTTCACACCCATGAGGCCAAGGGTGCAGTGCGACCCCCGCCGTACGCGCGGGCTTGCCGAAAGGTCGAGAAACCCTGACCAGAGTTTCGCGGATCGGGCGCCGCGACTAATACCAGCCGGTGGACTGGGAGTGTCCCCAGGCGCCGCAGGGCGTCTTGTAGCGGCCCGCGATGTAGCCGAGACCCCACTTGATCTGGGTGGCGGGGTTCGTCTGCCAGTCGGAGCCCGCGCTCGCCATCTTGCTTCCCGGCAGCGCCTGGGGGATTCCGTAGGCGCCGCTGTAGCGGTTCATGGCCCGCTCATTCCAGTGGCTCTCCTTGTCCCACAGCTTCTCCAGGCAGCCCCACTCGCCGCCCCAGCCGCGCGCCTCGGCCATCTGCTTGCCGAGCGCCTTGTTGCTGCCGGGGTCCGGGGAGGAGCCGGGCGGGAAGTCGGCCGGGTTGAAGCCGCCGCCGCCGGGAGCCTTCTGGACGATCTCGACCGGGTCGAGACCCTTCTTCCGGTCGGCGCGGGCGTTCTCCAGCCTGTCCTTGCGCAGCGCCTGGACCGCCTGTTCCTTGAGGATGTCGGACTCGGGGTCGGGCGCGTTCGGGTCGAGGGCGAGGAAGCTGTCCGGGCCCAGCACCTGCTTGGGCGCGTTGTTGTGCTCGATCGAGGTGCGGACCACCCAGGTCGTCCCGCCCGCGAGCACGGCCACGCTGACACCGAGGATGGCGACGCGCTTGAGGGTGAGCCAGCCGGGGCCGGAGCGTTCGCCTCCTCCCCGCCGGGATCGGGAGGCGCGGGGGCGATCCTTCAACTGCTGACCAGAGCTCACGGCTTATGAGCTTGCCCTGTGGTGGGGGGTGCTCCGCAACCGAATCGTGGTACCTGTTTGGTGACGTCTTGACCCGACCGCTGATCACATGGACTTTCCCCCATAATGTGATTTTGGTCACACTTTGCGCCACAGGGAGAGGCATGGGTGCCCGGCACCAGCCTGCTCCCGCTTCTTGACAATGGCGTCCGGACGAGGTCACAGGGTCATGACAAATAGGGGAATTGGTGAGGTCCGCACCATAATGACCGAGTGGCAGGCATCCTCCTGGTCGAAGACGACCCCTCGGTCCGTGCCGGACTCGAGCTCGCGCTCACCCGGCAGGGCCACTCGGTGACCGCGTACGCGACGGGTGAGGAGGCCCTCGACCACGTACGGTCCCGGCGTCCCGAGATCGCGATCCTGGACGTCATGCTGCCCGGCATCGACGGAGTCGAGGTCTGCCGCCGCATCCGCAGGCTCGACCCGCTGCCGATCATCCTGCTCACGGCCAGGGGCGACGACCTCGACGTGGTGGTGGGACTGGAGGCCGGCGCGGACGACTACGTCGTCAAGCCGGTCGAGCCGCGGGTGCTGGACGCCCGCATCCGCGCCGTCCTGCGCCGCCTGGAATCGGCCTCCCCCGACCGCCTCACCTTCGGCGACCTCGTGATCGACCGCGGTGCCCTCAAGGTGAGCCTCGCGGGCAAGGAGATCCACCTCACCCCGACCGAGCTGCGCCTGCTGCTCGAACTGGTCCGCCACCCCGGCCAGGTGCTCAACCGCCGCTACCTCCTGCGCGCCGTCTGGGACCACACGCACGTCGCGGACTCCCGGCTGGTCGACGCGTGCGTGCAGCGCATCCGGGCCAAGGTCGAGCCGGTTCCCGCCGACCCCGTCTACATCCACACCGTGCGCGGCTTCGGGTACCGCTTCAGCCCGCCATGACCCCGACATGAGCTGGGTGCCCACCGGGTTGCGGGCCCGGCTGGTGATCACCTTCCTGCTGGTGGCGGTCACCGCGTCCGCCATGGTGGCGGGCCTGGGATACCAGATCGTCCGCCGGGGGCTCCTGGATCGCGCGGAGCGGGGCGCGGTCGCCGACGTGCGCGAGACGCTGTCCACGACCACGCTGCCAATCGGCGCGGGCGACGTGGTCTGGCCGAGCGACACCACCGTCACCGAGGAGGACCTCGGCGGGGTGGTGCAGGCGCTGGAGGCCCCGCAGCGGACCGTCATCGTGACGTACGGAGACCACCGGCGCTCCAACACCGGCGCCAGGTTCACCATGAGCGACGTGCCCGACCAGCTCCGCTGGCAGGCGGCCCGGCGGCTGGTCTACCAGAGGGTGCTGCTCAGGGACCATCCCTGGCTGATCGTCGCCACGCAGATCCAGCGGGCCACCCGCGACGGCGTGCTGCGCCCGACGGGCCTGACGGCCTACGTCTTCGTGCCGCTGTCGGACGAGGAAGCCGTGCTGTCCCGCCTCAAGGCCGCCCTCGCGCAGGCCGGAGGCATCACGCTCGTCCTGGCGCTGACCCTGGCCCTGCTGTCGGCCCGCCGGGTGCTGCTGCCCGTACGGCGGCTGGGCGCGGCCGCCCGCGCGCTCGGCGCCGGCGAGCTGCAGGTCCGCCTCCCCGTACGGGGCAGGGACGAGCTGGCGGAGCTGACCGCGACGTTCAACGAGACGGCGGCGGCGCTGGAGGACACGGTCTCCGAGCTGCGGACGCTGGAGTCGACGTCGCGGCGGTTCGTCGCGGACGTCTCCCACGAGCTGCGCACGCCGCTGACCGCGATGACCGCGGTGACGGACATGCTGTCGGAGGACGCCGAGGACCTGCCGGACGACGCCGGGGAGGCCGTGCGGATCGTCGTTCGCGAGATCGACAGGCTCCGGGTGCTGGTCGAGCACCTCATCGAGATCAGCAGGTTCGACGCGGGCGCCGCCACGCTCCGCCGGGAGACCGTCGACGTGGGCGACACCCTGGCCGACTGCCTGGAGGTGCGAGGCTGGGCCGACCGGGTGAAGCTCACCGTGCCCGTCGGGCTCACGTTCTCGCTGGACGCCCGGAGGTTCGACGTGATCGTGGCCAACCTCGTCGGCAACGCGCTCAACCACGGCGCGCCTCCCGTCGTGGTGAGCGCGCGGGTCGTGGTCGGCGGCGAGAGGCACGGAGGGCTGGAGGTGACCGTGCGCGACCACGGGATCGGCATCCCGGAGCAGGCCCTCGCCCACGTCTTCGACCGTTTCTACAAGGCGGGCTCCGACCGGACCAGGAGCGTGGGCAGCGGTCTCGGCCTGTCCATCGCCAAGGCCAACGCCGAGCTGCACGGCGGCTCGATCACGGCCGAGCGGTGCGAGCCCGGCACCCTCTTCCGCGTCTGGATCCCGAAACCATGAGCAGGGGATGGATCAGGCGCGCGGTCGCGGTCCTGCTCGCGGGGCTGCTCGTGACGCCTGCGGCCTGCGGGGTCGCGCCGACCGGGGTGATCGACGCCGGCCCCGCACCGGTCATCAGCGGCACCCCCACCCTCGCCACGATCTACCTGCTGCGGGACGGCCGGCTGCGGCCCACCCGGGTCGCGGCGCGCTCGCCGCACGTGAACGACGTGCTGGAGGCCCTGTTCGCGGCCAGCGGGCGGCCGTCGAACCGGCTGTCCACCGCGCTGACCGGGCTCACGCTGGCCCAGGTGCAGCTCGTCAGGTACGCCCCGGACCCCGGCAGCCGCAACGACCCCGACAACACCCTCAGCCTGCGCGTACGGCTGTTCGTGAGCGGCTGGAAGATCAGCAGGACCGCCATGGCCCAGATCACCTGTACGGCGCGGCTGCGCCCGGAGATCTGGGCCGTGGAGATCGCTCACGCGACTCCCGGCAGGAACGGCCCCCTGAAGGTCCACACCTGCCGGGAGTTCTGGGATCTGGCCCCCAAGGACGGCCATCTCCCCCCGTGACGTGACGGGTCAGAGCGTGATGTTCTCCAGCATCTCGGTCACCAGGGCGGCGATCGGCGACCGCTCGGACCTGGTCAGCGTGATGTGGGCGAACAGCGGGTGGCCCTTGAGCTTCTCCACCACGGCGACGACGCCGTCGTGCCGGCCCACCCGCAGGTTGTCGCGCTGGGCGATGTCGTGGGTGAGCACGACCCGCGAGTTGGCCCCGATGCGGGACAGCACGGTCAGCAGCACGCCGCGCTCCAGCGACTGCGCCTCGTCCACGATCACGAAGGCGTCGTGGAGGGAACGGCCGCGGATGTGGGTCAGCGGCAGGACCTCCAGCATGCCCCGGTCGATGACCTCCTCGATGACCTCGGGGGACGTCACCGCGCCCAGCGTGTCGTAGACCGCCTGGGCCCACGGGCCCATCTTGTCGTTCTCCGTGCCGGGCAGGTAGCCCAGCTCCTGGCCGCCCACGGCGTACAGGGGCCGGAACACGATGATCTTGCGGTGCTGGCGGCGCTCCAGCACCGCCTCCAGGCCCGCGCACAGCGCCAGCGCGGACTTGCCGGTGCCGGCGCGGCCACCCATCGAGACGATGCCCACGTCGGGGTCCATCAGCAGGTCGAGCGCGATCCGCTGCTCGGCGGACCGGCCGTGCAGCCCGAAGACCTCCCGGTCGCCCCTGACCAGCCGTACCGACTTGTCCGGCAGGACGCGGCCGAGCGCGGAGCCGCGGCTCGACAGCAACCGCAGGCCGGTGTGGCACGGCAGGTCGCGCGCCTCGTCGATGTCGGCCGTGCCGGACTCGAAGAGGGCGTCCATCTCCTCCGTGGTGACCTGGAGCTCCGCCATGCCGGTCCAGCCGGACTCGACCACCATGCCGGCGCGGTACTCCTCCGCGCTGAGGCCGATGGACGCCGCCTTGACCCGCATCGGCAGGTCCTTCGACACCAGCACGACGTCCTTGCCCTCCGCGGCGAGGTTCTGCGCGACGGTGAGGATGCGGGTGTCGTTGTCGCCCAGGCGGAAGCCCGCCGGGAGGCAGGACGGATCACTATGGTTCAACTCGACCCGGATGTTCCCGTCGCCGATCGGCATGGGCTCATCCAGCCGTCCGTACCGCACTCTGAGGTCATCGAGGAAGCGCAGTGCCTCCCGGGCGAAGTAGCCGAGCTCGGGGTGGTGGCGCTTGGCCTCCAGTTCCGTGATGACGACGATCGGGACGACGACCTCGTGCTCGGCGAAGCGGCTCATCGCCGCCGGGTCGGCGAGCAGGACGGACGTGTCCAGAACGTAGGTGCGGGATGTGGACGGGTTGCTCGAGGACACTGCCACGCGTTCTCCCCCGGGCGCCTGAGGTGGGCGCCCTGCCTTGACTGGTGGTGAACGGACCGGGCCCGTGACCTGCGAAGGCAGACCGGGGCTCCGGCCCTCCTCGCATGGTGGTCGCGCAAGGACGGGCCCTCTCCCGAGGTGGTGGCCGCCGATCCCCTCGACGGCCGCTCAGCTACCACGTTACGTAACGAATCTCCCCAGCCCAATAGGTTTACGCTGGCTAAAAGATGCTGGTCACGTAGCGTCTCAGGAGCCGTACCGACGGTGCCGAGCGGCGTACGAGCGGAGCGCCCGCAGGAAGTCGACTCTGCGGAAGTCGGGCCAGTAGGCCTCGCAGAAGTAGAACTCGGAGTGGGCGCTCTGCCAGAGCAGGAATCCGGAGAGTCGCTGCTCTCCCGATGTCCGGATGACGAGATCCGGATCGGGCAGGCCGCGCGTGTAGAGATGCTCCGCGATGTGCTCGACGTCGAGGACCTCGACGAGGTCCTCGATGCTCGCGCCCTTGCTGGCATGCTCCTGGAGGAGGGAGCGCACCGCATCAGCGATCTCACGCCTTCCTCCATACCCAACGGCAACGTTCACAATCAGGCCTGGACGATGCGATGTGGTTTCTTTTGCGTGTTTGAGGACACGAGCCGTGTGATCGGGCAGAAGGTCGAGCGAGCCCATGGGGTTGAGGTGCCATCCCTGGTCCACGAGATCCTGCACAAGGTTCTCGATCACCTGGAGCAGGGGCTCCAGCTCGCCCTTGTCCCTGGCCAGGTTGTCGGTGGAAAGCAGCCACAGCGTCACGTACTCGACCCCGGCCTCGCGGCACCACACCAGCAGCTCCGAGATCTTGTCGGCGCCCTTCTGGTGGCCCCGGCTGACGTCCCGCAGGCCCATGGCCCGCGCCCACCTGCGGTTGCCGTCCACGATGACGCCGACGTGGCGGGGGATCTGGTCGGAGGACAGCTTCCGTTCGAGCCTGCGCTCGTACAGTTTGTACACGAGATCGCGCATGCTCATGCGACCCTCTTCCTCGCGACGGTGGGGCTCGATCACCAATTATCGCGGGCGAACCGGCATGCCCTGCCCTCCTCAGGCTTTCCTGAGCACGGCCGGAGTAACCCGCGTCGCGCGGTCAGAGGTGCCCACGCGCACGCAGCCAGGCGCGGCAGGCGATCTCGTGTCGCACCTTGTCATAGCGGGCGGCGTAGCCCGTCCAGCACGAGGGTGATGACATCGTCGGCCTCGGCCCGCCAATCGGGGCGGTCATGGGCCGCACTGATGCCGTGCAGCGCCATCATCACAGCACCGGCATCCACGTCGTCGCGAACGGCGCCGTCCCGCACGGCGGCGGCCACCAGGTCGGTGACAGCCTGCTCCAGCGCCCGGCTGCCCTCGGCGAGGGCACCCGAGTGATCGGCCATGAGCGTGGCCAGCGTCCGGGCCAGGCCCTTGTGGGCAGCTATGTGGTCGACCATGCCGCGCAGGAAGGTCGCCAACGCCTCCGCTGCGGGCAGCGTGGCCTGTAGCTCGCGGGCGCGGTCGCACAGCGCGGCGACTTCCCCGTGGTAGACCGCCTCGGCCAGTGCCTCCCGGGTGGGGAAGTGGCGGTACAGCGTGCCGGTGCCCACCCCGGCCAGGCGGGCGAAGTCATCGAAGCGTAGGTCGAAGAAGTCGCCGGCGTCGAAGACCTCCCGGGCCGTGGCGAGCAGGGCGTCACGCTTGCGCCGGGCGTCGGCCCGCAGCGGCTTGTCGGCGGTCATGCGCTATCCCCTGTTGACAAGTGGAGATGACCTCCATATTTTGGAAAGTGGAGATTGCCTCCAAATCGATCGTACCCCACGAGGTGCAGCGTGAAGATCCTGATGTTCGGCCGAGGCGTGATCGCCACCATCTACGGCTGGGTTCTGCAACAGGCGGGACATGACGTCGAGTTCTACGTCCGACCGGGTCGCGCGGCGACGTACGGGGACGCGGTGGACCTCGACCTGTTCGACATGCGGCGCCGAGTGTGGGGGCGGCGCGTCGCCGAGAAGTGGCCGGTGCGCTACCGCGAGGCGCTGGAACCGGACCACGACTTCGACCTGATCATGCTCAGCGTGCCCCACCACCGTCTCGCGGGCGCGACGGCCTTCCTGGCCCCGCGTGTCGGCCAGGCCACGGTGCTGATCTTCGGCAACCTCTGGACCGAGCCGCTCGCCGCCATCGGCGCACTCCCCGCCGACCAGATCGCCTGGGGCTTTCCCCAGGCCGGTGGCGGTTTCGGCGCGGACGGCGTACTCCACGGGGCACTGCTGCCGTCGGTCATCTTCGGCACACTCGACCGGCCCCCGACCGACCGGGAACGGGCCGTGCGCCAGGCGTTTCGCGAGGCCGGGCTCCGGATCAAGGAGCGGCCTGACTTCCGCGGCTGGCTGTGGGTCCATTTCGCGTCGGATGCCGGCATGTTCTCGCAGGGCCTGCGGCTGGGATCCCTGTCTCAACTGGCCGGGGCAACGGGCGACCTGCGCGAGGCGCTGCTGGCCGGCCGCGAACTGCTGCCGCTCCTCCAGGCGCGCGGCCTCGACCTGCGACGGCACCGGGGCGGTGTGCTGCCGTTCCGGGCGCCCTGGCTGACGGCACCCGTGCTCGCCTGGCTGACCGCTCATGTCGCGCCCGCGCGCGTGAGCCTCACGGCGCACTGCGACCCCGACGCCGAGGAGCCGCGTGAGGTCTGCCGGGACACCCTGGCCGAAGCACGACGGCTGGGCATCTCGGTACCGCGACTGGAAGCGGCGGAACCGCACTTCGCCCGTGAGGGGACGAGTCGAGTCTGAATTCGACCGACGTCGTCGGTCCCGGTGGTCCGTTGCCGCTCCTTGGTCCACCGCATCCCAGAGCCGAACCCGGTCGCGGCGGTCGTCCAACTGCCGTTCACACACGGCTTTCGCTGTCCAGCCTCTAACACCTGTCCGTGACGTCGTGGAAGGAAAAGTCATGACTACCGCCGAGAAACACGAGTTCCCCATGGCCCGTACGTGCCCGTTCGCGCCGCCGCCGGCGTACGAAGAGATCCGCGAACAAGAGCCGGTCTCGCGGGTTCGCCTGCCCGACAACGGCTGGGCCTGGGTGGTCACCCGCCACGAGGACGTGCGGACCGTGCTGAACGACCGGCGGTTCAGCGCCGACCGGCAGCATCCGGACTTCCCGCAGCTGGTCAAGGGCGGGGCGGCGGCCCGGCGGCGGGAGGAGGAGCGCACCCTGATCGAGATGGACGCGCCCGAGCACGGGCCGGCGCGCAAGGCCGTACTCGGCGAGTTCACGGTGCGCAGGCTGGAGGCGCTGCGCCCGCGGATCCAGGAGATCGTCGACGGGCGGATCGACGCGCTGCTGGCCGGGCCGCGGCCCGGTGACCTGGTGGGCTCGCTGTCGCTGCCGGTCCCGTCACTGGTGATCTGCGAGATGCTGGGCGTGCCGTACTCCGATCACGAGTTCTTCCAGGAGCACACGGCAAAGATGATCGGCCAGTCGACGCCGCCCGCGGAGCGGGGGGCGGCCATCGTGGCCATCCAGGGCTACATGGCCGACCTCATCGCGGAGAAGGAAAAGAACCCGCCGGACGACCTGCTCGGGCGGCAGATCGTCAAGCTGCGCGCGGCCGGCGCCTACCGGCGGACGGCACTGGCCGGCATGGGCTTCCTGTTGCTCGTGGCCGGCCACGAGACGACGGCGAACATGATCTCGCTGTCGACCATGGCGTTCCTGCGCAACCCGGAACAGCTCGCGTTGATCAAGGCCGACCCGGGCAGAACGCTCAACGCGGTCGAGGAGATGCTGCGCTACTTCACGATCATCGACGCGGCGGCGTCCCGGCTGTGCGTCGAGGACATCGAGGTCGGCGGGCAGCTGATCCGCGCCGGCGAAGGAGTGCTGGCGCTCGGGTATTCGGCCAACCGGGACCCGCGGGCGTTCGAGAACCCGGACGAGCTCGACATCGAACGCGGCGCGCGCCACCACGTCGCGTTCGGTTTCGGGCCGCACCAGTGTCTGGGCCAGAACTTGGCTCGGATAGAGCTACAGATCGTGTTCGACACGCTGTTCCGCCGCGTCCCCACACTGGAGCTCGCGGTGGATGTCGACGAGCTGCCGTTCAAGGACGACGCGAACATCTATGGCCTGTACCAGCTCCCGGTGACCTGGTAGCGGACGAGCTGCCATCCCCATCTCAGGAGGAGATCGCCATGAAAATCATCGCGGACACCGGTAGGTGCGTCGGTGCCGGACAGTGCGTGCTCACTGAGCCCGCGCTGTTCGACCAGAGTGAGGACGACGCCACAGTCATCGTGCTGAACGAGAAACCGGAGGGCGAGCTGGTCGAGAAGGCCCGCGAAGCGGTGCACGTGTGCCCTAGCCAGGCCCTCTCCATGGAGGAGTGAGTCAATCCGTATTTCGCAGCGTGAGGACCGGACGCCGAGGTGCCGGCGTAGCCCTCGAACATGGCCAGCTTGGCGTGGTGGAACTGACGGACTCCGGCGACCACAAGGAAGGGCCCCCGAACCGGGCCCGGACGGCCCGTGCCCCATCTATCCGTCAGACGAACCCCTCACGGGGAGAGTTCCGTCCGAGACGGGCGGGTGCGCGGGCCGTACGCAGGGTCAGCCGAGTCGCTGGACGAGAGCGCGGTACTCGTCCCACAGCTCCTTCGGCATGTGGTCGCCGAAGGTCTCGAAGTGGGGCGGGATCAGCGCGGCCTCCTCGCGCCACACCTCGGGATCGACGCTGAGCAGGAGCTCCATGTCCTCGGGCGCGATGTCGAGGCCCTCGGTGTCGAGCGAGGCCGGCAGGTTGCCGATCGGCGTGGGCACCGCGTCGGCCACGCCGTTCAGCCGGTCGACGATCCACTTGAGCACCCGGCTGTTCTCGCCGAAGCCCGGCCACAGGAAGCGGCCGTTCGCGTCCTTGCGGAACCAGTTCACGTAGTAGATCTTGGGCAGCTTCTCCGGGTCGGTCATCGTGCCGATCTCGAGCCAGTGCCCGAAGTAGTCGCCCATGTTGTAGCCGCAGAACGGCAGCATCGCGAACGGGTCGCGGCGCAGCTCGCCGACCTTGCCCTCGGCCGCCGCGGTCTTCTCCGAGGCCACGTTGGCGCCCAGGAAGACGCCGTGCTGCCAGCTCAGCGACTCGGTCACCAGCGGCACCGCGGTCGCCCTGCGGCCGCCGAACAGGATGGCCGAGATCGGCACCCCGGCCGGGTCCTGCCACTCGCGGGCGATCGTCGGGCACTGCTCGGCCGGCGTGGTGAACCGGGCGTTCGGGTGGGCGGCGGGCTCACCGGACTCCGGCGTCCAGTCGCGGCCCTTCCAGTCGGTGAGGTGCGCGGGCGGCTCGTCCGTGAGGCCCTCCCACCAGACGTCCCCGTCGTCGGTCAGGGCGACGTTCGTGAAGATGCTGTTGCCCCACAGCGTCTCGATCGCGTTGGCGTTGGTGGACTGCCCGGTCCCCGGCGCGACACCGAAGAAGCCGGCCTCCGGGTTGATCGCGTACAGCCGGCCGTCGGCGCCGAAGCGCATCCAGGCGATGTCGTCGCCGATCGTCTCGACCTTCCAGCCCGGGATCGTGGGCTGGAGCATGGCGAGGTTCGTCTTGCCGCACGCCGACGGGAAGGCCGCCGCGACGTAGCGCGCCTCGCCCTGCGGCGGCGTGAGCTTGAGGATCAGCATGTGCTCGGCCAGCCAGCCCTCGTCGCGGGCCATCGCGCTGGCGATCCGCAGCGCGTAGCACTTCTTGCCCAGCAACGCGTTGCCGCCGTAGCCCGAGCCGTACGACCAGATCTCGCGGGTCTCCGGGAAGTGGCTGATGTACTTGGTCTGGCTGCACGGCCACGGCACGTCGGCCTGGCCGGGCTCCAGCGGCGCGCCCACCGAGTGGACGGCCTTGACGAAGTCGCCGTGCTCATGGTCGCGCTTGCCGCGGCCCTCGTCCGCTCGTGCCTCGCTCTCTCGGGCCTTTCGCGCCGCTCCGCGCTCCTCGATGAGGCGCAGCGCCTCCTCCCCCATCCTGGTCATGATCCGCATCGACACCACGACGTACGGCGAGTCGGTGATCTCGACGCCGAGCTGCGAGATGGTCCCGCCCAGGGGGCCCATGCAGAACGGCACGACGTACATCGTCCGGCCCCGCATGCAGCCCTTGAACAGCGTGGCGAACGTACGGCGCATCTCGCCGGGCGCGATCCAGTTGTTGGTGGGCCCGGCGTCCTCCTCACGCTCCGAGCAGATGAACGTGCGGTCCTCCACCCGGGCGACGTCGCTCGGATCCGAGGCCGCGTAGAAGCTGTTGGGCCGCTTGACCAGCCGCTTGAAGGTGCCCTGCTCGACCAGAAGGTTGGTCAGGCGCGTCCATTCGGCCTCGGAGCCGTCGCACCATTCGATCCGGTCCGGCTGGGTCAGCTCCGCGATCTGGCTCACCCAGGCCGCCAGATCGCTGTGAGTGGTGGGCGTCGGTACCTGTACTGAAATGGACACGGGGGCGGCTCCTTAATCTCTCAGGGCCAGAGCATCATCAGCGATGAATGGCCTCCGAATCCAATTGGAGTAGACCACCATGTTTCCACTCCGTTAAATCGGCGCCATTCTCGGCTTCACGGCCTCCGGCAGCATCAGCGCAGGCAGTGGACGTGATGTTGTGGGACCTTACCCACTTTGGCCCTGTCGGAAAAAACGTCCTTCTCCCCCTTACCCGCCTCAGCGGGGTTACACATTGGTATAGGCCAATTCGAATGGTCCAGACCTCTTCGCAAATTGGTTCAGTCCAATCCGCCGGGTCCTTCCGCCCTGATCCGGTCCACGTGCTGGAGGGCATCGCGCAGGTCAGCGAGCCAACTGTCGGTGTGTTTGCCGACGAGCCGGACGCACCAGGCCAGCGCGTCGCTGCGGCTGCGCGCGACACCCGCGGCGACCAGGGTGTCGAGGACCTGTCGTTCCGGCTGACGCAGCCGGGTCATGACCGGCACCGAGAGTGTGGTGAACATCACTGCCCGGCCGTCCACGACGACGCCCCAGGAGACCTTGCGGCGGAAGCGGTGCTCGGCCTCCCTCGCGATGTCGATCCTGCGCTCGCGCGTCTCCTCGCGGAACCGCTCGACGTACCCCTCGACCGCCGCCGCGCGCTCCAGGCCGGGGAGCCCTTCGGCCACCGACAGCGGCGGAAGCGTGCCGAGCACGGTGATCTCCTCGCGGTCCACGACGACCTTGGGGGCCTCGGCGAACCAGTCGTCCGGCAACCGGCCGGCGAACCAGGCGACCAACTGTTCTTCTGCATTCATGTAATCAACATTACATCGCTGCGAAGCGACCGGCCTTATTGACATAAGCTACTTTTTAAGAGCTACTTTCAAAATATGGCTCCCGGCGCGCGGTTGGGGCGATCCCCGCGTGCTGGCCGGTCTCGGTGCCGGCGCGGTGCTGCTGGCGGTGTTCGTGAGCGGCATGGACCTCGTCCTGCTGGTGTGCGGAATCGCGTCGGCGCTGGCCGCCGTCCTGGTCGCCGCCTTCCTACCGGGGAGTACGGCCGGGGGCGGAAAGACGGCAGAATCAGGGCATGAGCTCACCACAGCGCGCTGACCGGACCCCGCACCCCTCCGATCGCGTTGTCACGAGCCTGCGCGAGCGCAAGAAGGCCAAGACCCGCCGGACCATCCAGGAGGAGGCCCTGCGGCTGTTCGCCGAGCAGGGGTACGAGGCCACGACGGTCGAGCAGATCGCGGAGGCGGCGGAGGTCTCCCCGAGCACGTTCTTCCGCTACTTCCCGACAAAGGAAGACGTGGTCACCCAGGACGACTACGACCCGATCCTCATGGAGGCGATCAAGGCCCAGCCGCCCGACCTGCCCCCGCTGACCGCGCTGCGCGCCGCCTTTCGCTCCGCGTTCGAGTCGATGGGGGCCGAGGAGCTCGACCAGGTCCTCGCCCGGACCAAGCTGTCCACCTCCGTGCCCGCCCTGCGGGCGCGGACCGTGGAGGGACTGTTCGCGACGATCGACATGCTCGCGGGCGCGGTGGCCGAGCGGGCGGGCCGCGACCCCCGCAGCGCCGCCGTACGGACGCTCGTCGGCGCGGTCATGGGGGTCATGCTCCCGGCGCTGTTCACGTGGGTGGAGCAGGACGGCAGGACGCCGCTGCCCGTGCTGCTCGACGAGGCCCTCGGTTACCTGGAGGCCGGACTGCCGATCTGATCGGGCGTCACCCGAAGGACGATCTTCCCCTGGATGTGCCCGCGCTCGGCCCGCTCATGGGCCTTCGCGGCCTCGGCGAGCGGGAAGACGGAAGCCGAGCGCCGCGAGCACCTGTTCTCGCTCGTGCTGGACGGCCTGGCCGCCGGCGCGGTCAGCGGACGCGGGCGGAGATCTGCGGGCTGACCCGGACGACCCCGGCGAGGTTCTTGGTGTAGACGTTGGCGATCTTCACGACGTCGCCGGTGTGCGGGGCGTGCAGCATCTTCCCGTTGCCCCAGTAGATGGCGACGTGCGAGATGTAGCCGGGGTTGGTCGGGTCGTTGCGCCAGAACAGCAGGTCGCCCGGCTGCGCCTGGGACAGCGGCACCTGCGGCCCGGTGACCCACTGCTGGTACGTCACGCGGGGCATGCGCACGCCCGCCTGCGCGTACGCCCACTGCACGAGCCCCGAGCAGTCGAAGCTGTCCGGCCCCTCGGCGCCCCACACGTACGGCCGGCCGAGCTTGCTGACGGCCGCCGTGAGCGCGACCTTGAGCTGCTCCACGGACATGAACGCGGTCTGCGGCCACACCGTGCGTCCCTTGGGCGTCACCACGACCGGGTTGATCGTGGCGACCTGGCTGCCCTTGGGCAGGATCTTCAGCAGCCTGAGGCGGAGCCTGCGGGAGTCGACCTTCGGCGCGCTCACGACCAGGGCGTTGCCGTCCGGGATGCCGAGCGCCGCCGCCGTTCCCTTCGAGACGATCGCCGCGATCGAGCCCATGCCCACGGTGGCGTACGCGCCGATGCGCAGGCGCCTGGTGCCGCTGTGGACCTGCGAGCCGAGCTGCACGCCGCCGTCGTTGCCGAGTTCGAAGGAGACCGCCATGTCGCCGGCGGCGATGTTGCGCCACAACTCGTCGGAGGAGGCCGTGACCTTCGGCGTGTACGAACGGAAGGTGGACGGGTCGACCCCCATCGTCGGCACCCGCTTGCCGTCCACGACCACGTCGGCCGCGCCGGTCACCTCCGCCGCGGTCACGCCCTTCTCCTTGCGCACCTTCTCCACCACGTCGGGCGCGAGTGGCCGGTTGGCCACCACGAACAGGTGCGGGCGGATCAGCCGCCCCAGCGGAGCCACCGGCTGCTGCGTCACCGTCTGGGCGGCCGGGGCCTGGCGCCCCGGCGTCGGGGCCGACGCGTCGCGGGCCTGCCGCGCCGCCGCCACGTAGCCGTTGCCCGTGCGCCGCTCGGAGAGGGCCGTGGTCACGTCCGAACTCGCGGATTCCGACCTGAGTTCGCCGAGCACGAGCACGTCGGCCGTCAGCACGGTGACGAGCGCCACGGCGATGAGGGGAACCGTCCTGCGCAGACGCCCCGGGCGGGGCAGACGGGGGCGGTAGGCGAGGTCCTGACGAGCCTCGGACACGGCTCTCACGAGCTTCCTGCCGAAACGGGTGGACGGACGCGCTCGGCGTTCGAGCACGATCTCACCCCTCCCGCGGCGAATGGTCCGGTCCACGACGAGACTGCCGCACGGCCGGGAATACCGCAAACGAATGCGGAATTCCCGGCCGGGGCGAAAAGGGTGGGACTAGTTGCCGATGTACGGAACGGCTTCGAGGATCTCGACCGTGTTCTGCCTGCCGTTCGGCAGCGTGTACGTCGCCTTTTCCCCGATCTTCTTGCCGTTGATCGCGGATCCGAGGGGGGAGTTCGGCGAGTAGACGTCGATGGGCGCGCCGCTCTCCTCGCGGGAGGCCAGCAGGAAGGTGACCTCCTCGTCGTCGCCGTCGAAACGGACCGTCACGGTCATGCCGGGACCCACGACGCCCTCGGCTCGGGGAGCCTCACCGACCCTGGCGTTGTCCAGGATCTGCCGGAGGTGGAAGATGCGGGCCTCCATCTTGCCCTGCTCGTCCTTGGCGGCGTGGTAGCCACCGTTCTCCCTGAGGTCACCCTCTTCCCGGGCGGCTTCGATCTTCTTGGCGATGTCCGTGCGACCCGGGCCCGAAAGGTACTCGTACTCCTCCTTGAGGCGGTCGTACGCCTCTTGCGTCAGCCAGGTGACGTTGTCGTTCTGGGAGACGGCCACGGGCTCTCCTTGTTTCCGTAAGTGACTCGAAAGGCTGTCAAGTTAACGCCTTCGAACGCTTCCCCAAAGATTCCACTATACGAGATCGCAGTAGTCGACATGTACTGCCGTGGCCTGGGCGCTTGTCCTCAGCCGTTCGGTGAACTCGAGGTCCGACCGCCCCTTGGGGATGTCGACCTCGCGGCTGCCGACCTCCAGGTGCTTGGTGTCGAGTGCCTGGATCCGGCACATCGCCGCCCGGTCGGCGGGCTTGTGCACGGTGAAGGTTATTGCGGCGGAGTCCGGAGCGCTCGCGTCGAAGGTGATCACCTCCGCGCTCATGGACGGATTTCCGTTGGCGCGGAGCATGACGTAGCCCCATCCGCCCGCGACGATCGCCACGATCAGCGCCATCACGACGTACGGCACCAGCCTGGCGGGCCGCGCCGGGCGGGGCGCGAAGTCGTCCGGCGTGCCGAGCACCGGGCGTGTCCCCTGGCCGCCGACCTCATCGGTGGGCATCGCGGAATCTCCCTGAGGATTGTCGGTGTTGTGCGAGACGATCGTCCGCACAAGTCGACCGTGTCCGCGACGCGGGCCATACCGGGTCCGGAACACACGGTCACTTAGAAGCTAACCTCTTTTCGTAGCCAGAGGACACCATGAGGAGAGCCGTGAGTGCACCGTTGAGGCTGATGGCCGTGCACGCGCACCCAGACGACGAGTCGAGCAAGGGCGCCGCAACGATGGCCCGCTACGTCGCGGAGGGCGTGGAGGTCCTCGTCGTCACGTGTACGGGCGGTGAACGCGGCTCGATCCTGAATCCCAAGATGGACCGGCCCGACATCCTGGAGAACATCGGCGAGGTGCGCCGCCAGGAGATGGAGAAGGCGCGCGACATCCTCGGCGTCCAGCAGCGTTTCCTCGGTTTCGTCGACTCCGGGCTGCCGGAGGACGAGAACGAGCCGCTGCCCGAGGGGTGCTTCGCGCTGCAGCCGCTGGAGGTGGCCTCGGCGCCGCTCGTCGCCGCCGTCCGGGAGTTCCGCCCGCACGTGATCCTCACGTACGACGACAACGGCGGCTACCCGCACCCGGACCACATCATGACCAACCGGGTGTCGGTCGAGGCGTTCGAGGCGGCGGGCGACCCCGACCGCTACCCCGGCACCGGCGAGCCGTGGCAGCCGCTGAAGCTCTACTACCACATGGGCTTCACGCGGGAACGGTTCGAGGCGCTGCACACCGCGATGACCGAGCGCGGCATGGGCTCGCCGTACGCCGACTGGATCGCGCGGTGGGAGGACCGGCCGCAGAAGTGGGAGGTCACCACCAAGGTCCCGTGCGCGGAGTACTTCGAGGTCCGCGACCTCGCCCTGCTCGCACACGCCACCCAGGTGGACCCCGACGGGTTCTGGTTCGTCTGCCCGCGCGAGCTCCAGCAGGAGATCTGGCCGACCGAGGACTACCACCTCGCGCGGTCGCTCGTGGACATCACGCTGCCGGAGGACGACCTGTTCGCGGGGATCCACGCGGAGGTCACCCCTGCCTGCTCGTAAGCTGAAGGCGTGGATGCAAGCAGCTACGGGCCTGGTCTCCTGGGCTTCCTCGTCGTCGCCGGGATCGGTTTGGCCCTGTTCTTCCTGCTGAAGAACATGAACAAACAGATGAGGAAGATCCAGGTGCCGCACGACGACCGCGAGGACGAACGGCACGGGAACGGGCCCGAGGCGTGAGCGAGGCCCCCAGGGTCATCGACAACGCCGCCGCGTCGCGTTACGAGATCCTTCTGGACGGCGCTGTCGCGGGGTTCGCGCAGTATCGGCTGCGGGGCGGCTCGATGGTCTTCCCGCACACCGAGATACGCGACGAGTTCGAGGGCCGCGGGCTGGGCAGCATGCTGGTGGGCCGGGCCCTCGACGGAGCGCGGGCGGCCGGCCTGCGGGTCGTGCCGCTGTGCTCGTTCGTGGCCTGGTACATCCAGAAGCATCCGGAATACCGGGATCTGGTGGACGACGGCTACCGGGACCTGGTCGACGCGCCCGGGTGACGTGCTCAGTCGGGCAGCGCGGGGCCTGAGGACCAGGCGCGCTCCAGCGCCTTGGGCAGGCCCCACCAGCCCAGCGGGGTCAGCACCTCGGCCCGGTCAACGATGCCGAGGTGCGCCCACAGCGGCGTCACCGCCGTGAACAGCATCTCCGTCGCCTCCAGGTCCTCCGGCTCGTCAGGGTCCATGTCGATGTCCTCGGAGTCGGCGATGAACCGGGCGATCCGCTCGGGCGAGGCGAGCACCCCCGGGCCGTACCGGACCAGGGCGATCACGGACGCGAGCCAGTCGGCGTGGTGGATGGCGCACAACGAGGCCAGTATCGAGTCCTCGTGGCTGAGCTCGCCCTCCATGTCGAAGAACCGGGCGGCGTCCTCCTCGTCCGGAAGGTCGGAGATCGGCGCGGCGATCCCGGCGGCGACGGTGAGCCACAGGTCCTCGTCCCGTTCGGGCAGCTCGCCGTCCTCCAGCCCGGCGCAGGCGCGCAGCACGTTGCCCGGGTAGCCGGGCCGGGTCAGCGTCACGCGCAGCCGCCGGGCGGCCGACCGGAGATCGGCCTCGGGGAAGGGCGGCTCCGGCAGGTCGTCGAGCACCCGCCGCAGCTCGCCCAGCGCGAACGCCTCCTCCTCGTCCCAGGCGGCGTACAGCTCCTGGTCCTGCTCGTCGTTGACCACGACGTTGGGCACCCGGCCGTCCGGCAGCGGGGTGCCGAGCCAGCGCTCCTGGAGCTCCTCGTAGGCGTGCCGGGCGTCGGGATCCCCGGCGGCCAGCGCGTCAGCGTCGATCTCCCCGGCCGCCAGCCGCTCCTCCAGGAACTCGACCAGCCGCTCGTACATCTCGGTGGCCACCGGGCCGCGCTCGCTCTCCTCGGGCCACAGGAAGTAGCTGCGGGTGAGCATGATCGGCTCGGTCCCACTGGACTCCAGCCAGCGCTGCACGTCGCCGACCGTCGCCACGCCGGACTCGATGCTCATCAGCACGGCCTTGGCCGACTCCCAGAACTTGGGCGACAGCGGGTTGCCCGCGGCGAACAACTGCCGCCGCAGGTCGGGAAGGGCGACCAGGGCCTGTCCGGACGGCACGGCCAGCAGCACCCGTGCGACGTCGCGCCGCGTCATGGCGGCCGCCGGGCGTCCCGAGTGCCTGATAGCGAAGTCCAGATCCAAGCCCACGTCCTGTGAGCCTACGCCGGGTCGCGCCGGAACACATCCCCGCGGTCTCCCGCGCGTTCCTCCCGGGGGCGGCAAGCGGCCAGATCCGGAAAAAAGATCATGCCCGATGTCTTCTCCGCGGTGGCCGCGCTGACCGTCGCGATCTGTGCGGGCCCTGGCTACTGGGCATCGCCGACTACCGCGTCAGCCGGAAGGATCGTCCTTTTCCGACGGTGTGAGAGGCTGGGCCCTTTGAATCGGCTGGGCGGCGAGACCTCTCCCTACCTTCTGCAACACGCGGACAACCCGGTGGACTGGTTCCCCTGGGGCGAGGAGGCGTTCGCGGAGGCGCGCAGGCGCGACGTCCCCCTGCTGGTCAGCGTCGGCTGTTCGGCCTGCCACTGGTGCCGATGAATCACGCGAGCGACCCCGGCGCCTGTCCGCTGCCCCGTACCCTGGTCGGCAGCGACGAAAGGCGATGTCGATGAGTGCTCAGCCGGTCCACCGGCGTTCGGACGAGGAGCCGCGCGTGCCTCGGACCATCGGTGGTATCTCAAACGCGCTCCGGGGCGCCCGTCGGGCACAGTTCTTCGCGGAGTTGCTGGAAGCTCAGCAGGGGCCAGAACTCGACGGCGTGCTCACGACCTGGTGGGGGCGAGCGATGCTCGACACCGATCCCCATCGTGACCGCGTCCGCGCGGCCGCCGAGGCGGGCACCCTGCCCAGCACCACGATGGACGACATCGCCCGCCGCAGACAGGAGCGCGGCACCTCGTGAGCAGTGATGACGAGGATCTATGGCCTGTTCTTCCCTCTGAGATCGTTGCCGATGCTCTCGCCGATCCCGCCGTGCCCGCTGAGGTCTTCTCCGCAGTGGCCGCGCTGACCGTTGCGATCTGCGAGGATCCCTGGCTGTCGGGCAGCGACCAGGTCGGTACGGATCCGGACTGGCGGGAGATTCTGATCCCCAAGGGGTTGGGCATCGCCGAGTACCGCGTCAGCCCTCAGGACCAGCACGTCATCCTCACCCGAATCGTCCTCTTTTGACGGTGTGAGAGGCTGGCTCTATGAATCGGCTGGGCGGCGAGACCTCTCCCTACCTCCTGCAACACGCGGACAACCCGGTGGACTGGTTCCCCTGGGGCGAGGAGGCGTTCGCGGAGGCGCGCAGGCGCGACGTCCCCCTGCTGGTCAGCGTCGGCTATTCGGCCTGCCACTGGTGCCACGTCATGGCGCACGAGTCGTTCGAGGACGAGGCCACCGCGCGGCTGATGAACGAGTTGTTCGTCAACGTCAAGGTGGACCGCGAGGAGCGGCCCGACGTGGACGCCGTCTACATGGGCGCGGTCCAGGCGATGACCGGGCAGGGCGGCTGGCCCATGACCGTCTTCGCCACCCCCGGCGGACACCCGTTCTACGCCGGCACCTACTTCCCCCGGTCGCACTTCCAGCGGCTGCTGCACGCCGTCTCGCAGGCGTGGCGGCAGGATCGGGAGGGCGTCCTGACCCAGGGGGAGAAGGTGGTCGAGGCGCTCGCCGAGCGTGCCGGGGCGCCGTCGGGCCCGCTGCCCACCGCCGAGACCCTCGACCTCGCCGTACGGAACCTCGCGGAGAGCTTCGACGAGCAGCG
The DNA here is from genome assembly GCF_040644635.1 of Microbispora sp. NPDC046933. NCBI lineage: Bacteria > Bacillati > Actinomycetota > Actinomycetes > Streptosporangiales > Streptosporangiaceae > Microbispora > Microbispora sp. NPDC046933. Next base: position 103,414 of record NZ_JBEYWW010000010.1, read on the forward strand.
GGGCGGGTTCGGCGGGGCGCCCAAGTTCCCGCCGTCCATGGTCCTGGAGTTCCTGCTGCGGCACGGCACCCGGGAGGCCGTGGCCATGGCGGAGACGACCATGGAGGCGATGGCCAGGGGCGGCATGTACGACCAACTCGGCGGGGGCTTCGCCCGCTACTCGGTCGACGCCGGCTGGGTCGTGCCGCACTTCGAGAAGATGCTCTACGACAACGCGCTGCTGCTGCGGGTCTACGCCCACTGGTGGCGCGCGACCGGCTCGGTCCTGGCCAGGCGGGTGGTCCTGGAGACCGCCGAATGGCTGCTGCGGGAGATGCGCACGCCCGAGGGCGCGTTCGCCTCGGCCCTCGACGCCGACAGCGAGGGGCCGGACGGCACCCACGGCGAGGGACTGTTCTACGTCTGGAGTCCCGAACAGCTCCGCGAGGTCCTCGGTGATGACGATGCCGCCTGGGCGGCCTCGGTGTTCGAGGTGACCGGCACGTTCGAGCACGGCACGTCGGTGCTCCAGCTTCTCGCCGACCCCGACGACCCGGCCCGGTTCGACCGGGTCCGTACGGCCCTGCGCGCCGCGCGGGAGCGGCGGCCACGACCCGGCCGGGACGACAAGGTGGTGGCCTCCTGGAACGGGCTCGCGATCGCCGCCCTGGCCGAGGCGGGCGCGCTCTTCGACCGGCCGGACCTGGTCGACGCCGCACGTGAGGCGGCCGTGCTGCTCGACGACCTGCACACGGTGAGCCACGGCCCGGCCCGGCTGCTGCGCACTTCCCGCGACGGCCGGGTGGGGGCCAACGCCGGCATGCTGGAGGACTACGCCGACGTGGCCGAGGGCTTCCTCGCCCTCTACGGCGTCACCGGCGAGAGCCGGTGGTTCCACCGCGCCGGAGACCTGCTGGAGACCGTGCTGACGCGGTTCCCCGACGGGTCCGGGGGGTTCTACGACGCCCCCGACGACGGCGAGCGGCTGTTCCAGCGGCCCCAGGACCCGACCGACAACGCGGCGCCGTCGGGCCAGTTCGCGGCGGCGGGGGCGCTGCTGTCGTACGCCGCGCTCACCGGGTCTGCCCGGCATCGGGAGGCGGCCGAGGCGGCGCTGGGCACGGTCTCCGCGCTGGCGGGGCGGTACGCCCGGTTCGCCGGATGGGGTCTCGCGGTGGCGGAGGCGGCGCTGCGCGGCCCCGCCGAGGTGGCGATCGTCGGCCCGGCCGACGACGCCCGCACCCGCGCCCTGCACCGGGCGGCCCTCATGTCCGGCACGCCGGGGCTGGTCGTCGCGCTGGGCACAGGACAAGCAGGCACGGGACAAGCAGGCACAGGACAAGCAGGCACAGGACAAGCAGGCACCGTGCCGGTGGACGTGCCGCTGCTTGAGGGGCGGGGCATGGTCGACGGCTCGCCTGCGGCCTACGTGTGCCGGCGGTTCACCTGCCGGGCGCCGGTCACCACCCCCGCCGAGCTGCGGGCCGAACTGGCCCAATAGAAGCGGCACGGCAGAAGCGGCAGGGCAGAAGCGGCAGGGCGTGGTCAGGCGTGGCCGCCGACCAGATCGCCGTCCTCGCCTGAACGTCACGCCGTCCCTGCTCGGGAACGCCCGGCCGGGGCCCTCAGCGGGCGGGAACCTGGGCGACCGGGAGCTGAGGGCCGGGGATCTGCGCCACCGGGCCCGCCTGACCGTTCTGACCGTTCTGACTGTTCTGGCCGGTCTGCCCGGTCTGGCCGGTCTGGCCGGTCTGGCCGGTCCGTCTGGCGCCCGCGTCGGCCTGGCCCGTTCGCCTGGCGCCCGTGCCGGTGGCGCCCGCGTCGGATCTGGCGGTCCCCGTCTCGGTGGTGGCGCCGCGGGTGGCGGCGCCCCGGGTGGCGGCGTCCGCGGCGCCGGCGGCGCCCGCGTCACGGGCACGGCGCGTGCCGTTCGGACCGGTCGCGCCGCCGGTGCCGGTCGGACCGGTCGCGCCGGCGCCTGTCACGCCGGTGCCGTTCGCTCCGCCTCTCGGGTCGGCCTCGCCGTCCTGGCCGGGCTCGCCCTGCTGCTCCTCGGCCGCGCCCGTGGGCGCGCCGGGCACGTCCTGGCCGGGCACCGTCGCCCCGTCACCCGGCCCGTACGGCATGGGCGACCCGGGAGGCCCCGACGGATAGGCCGTGGCAGCCCCGCCCTGCTGGGGCATCGCCATGCCGTAGGTGTCCCAGTAGTAGGGGTTCCACGTGACCGGGTCGGGGAACTCCCTGACCGGCTTGCCCTCCATGGCGGTGCTCATGAACGTCTTCCAGATCTCGGCGGGCAGCGTGCCGCCGTACAGCTCGCCGTAGCCGGGGACGGTCACCGGCTTGTTGTCGTCGCGGAACATGTCGACCGCGACGGCCAGCTGGGGGACGTAGCCGGAGAACCAGACGGCCGCCGACTCGTCGGTGGTGCCGGTCTTGCCCGCCACCGGGCGGTCCCACAGCCGCGCGGCCGTGCCGGTGCCGCTGCGCACCACCTGCTCCAGCGCGTACGTCGTGTCGGCGGCGGTGTTCTCGCTGAAGGCCCGGGTGCCGGGTGGGGCGAATCTGCGGGCGAGCCCGGTGCCGTCGGTGACCGCCCGGATCACGTGAGGCTCGTGGTGGATGCCTCCGGCGGCGAACGTGGCGAACCCGGCGGCCTGCTGCACGGCGCTCACCGACGCCACGCCGAGGGGCAACGTGGCGGCGCTCTGGTGTGGGGCGAGTTGCGCCGCGGGGATCCCGGCGGCCCGCGCCGCCGCGACGACCTTGTCGAGGCCGATCCGCTGCCCGAGGTCCACGAAGGCGGTGTTGACCGAGTACTGCGTCGCCTGGAGCAGCGTGATCGCCTGCCCGTACGACTTGCCGCCGGAGTTGGGGATGTCGGCGGAGCCGACGCGGATGGGCGAGTTGCCGTAGACCAGCGCGTCGAGCCCGTATCCGGCTTCGAGCGCGGCGGCCAGCGTGTAGGGCTTGAAGGTCGAGCCGGCCTGGACCTTGGCGGAGAAGGCGTTGTCGTACTGGTTGGTCTCGTAACGACCGCCGTAGAAGGCGACGACCTCGCCGGTCGCGGGATCGACGGCCGCCAGACCGGTGCGGACCTTCTTGGGGGTGTCGTCCGGCAGAACCGACTTGACCGCCTGCTGGGCCTGCGCCATCAGCTTCTTGTCGAACGTCGTGGTGACCTTCAGGCCACCGTGGTTGATGTCCTCGTCGGTGTAGCCGAGCCGGTTCAGCTCGGCGCGCACCTGCGCCAGCATGTAGCCGTTCTGACCGCCGAGGGACAGCGGCGCCCGCTGCTGCGCGAGTGTGGGGAACACCTGGGCGTCGGCCTCTTCACGGGTGAGCGCGCCGATCTCGCGCATGCCTCGGATCACCGAACCCCATCTGGCCTTCACCGCGTCGAGCGCGGCCCCGGTCGGGTTGGCGAAACGGGTGGGCTGCTGGATCACGGCGGCGAGGTAGGCGCCCTCGGCCGGCGTCAGGTTCTGCACGTCCTTGTCGAAATAGGCCCGCGCGGCGGCCTGGATGCCGTACGCCCCCCGCCCGAAGTAGATGGTGTTGAGATAGCGCTCGAGCACCCAGTCTTTCGGCTTGGAACGATCTACTTTCAGCGCGATCATGATCTCCTTGAGCTTGCGCCCGATGGAGCGTTCCTGACCGAGACCGCTGTAGTAGTTGCGGACCATCTGCTGGGTGATCGTCGAGCCGCCCTGGAGTTGACGACCGGTGATGGTGGACCAGACGGCGCGGGCCGTACCGGACAGGGAGACGCCCTGATCCTGATAGAACGTCCGGTTCTCCGCCGCGATGACCGCACTTCTGACGACCTGGGGGACCTGGGTGAGCGGCACGTTCTTGCGGTTGACGCCCTCGGTGGCGAGGACCGTCCTGCCGTCCCGGTAGTAGATCACCGAGCCCTGGGCGGTCGCCAGCTCCTGAGTGCTGTCCGGGATCGGGGTCAGCGCCCACACCACGGCGAGGAACACGACGAGCCCGAGGATCCCGGTGGCCAGGCTCACGAGCAGGACACGCGGGAGTCTTCGCCGGCGAGGCTCCGGCACGCCGCCGTCCCCGCCGCCTCCTCCCCCGTCCGGCCCGCCGAGTGACGCCCGTGGATCCACGGCGCCCTCCTCGATCGGGCCCTCCTCGGCGCTGTCCACGCTGCGACCCCCGATAAGTCCGATACCCCCGCTACGCCCATTTGTGCCCCCTGAGCTGGGCGGATGGAACCACGGTAAACGATGGCCATCGATGGTCCGGCACTTCCCGCGACGTCTGTGGAAAAGCCTGCCCCTCGGAAGGAGGCTGTGGAAAACGCGTCAGGCCCCCGCCGCACGGACGAGTGGGAGGGTCCGGTACGGAACCGGCGTGTCGAGCGCGATCACCGATTCGGTCCGCACGACGCCCTGCACGTCCACGATCAGGTCGATGACGCGCTGGAGGTCGGCGTTGCTGCGGGCGACCACGCGGCAGAGCATGTCTCCCCCGCCGGTGATCGTGTGGACCTCCAGGACCTCGGGGATGAGCGCGAGCTGGTCGGCCACCGGCACGTGCCCCGCGACCTGCCTGATGTGCAACGTCACGAACGCCGTCACGTCGAAGCCGAGCGCGGCCGGATCGATGTCCGGCCCGTAGCCGGTGATCACCCCCTTCGCGGCCATCCGGTCGAGCCGGGCCTGCACCGTCCCCCGGGCGACGTTCAACCTGCGGGAGCACTCGAGCACGCCGATCCTGGGCTCGGCGGCCAGCAGGGCGACGAGCCGGGCGTCGAGGTGGTCAATCGTCATAACGATTTCCCCTTGTATGCGTCGATGATTAAGCATATTGTCCACCGAATCAACTTACTGTTGCACAAATTGGCTACGCCAACGGACAGTTGGCGTATGAGCGATGTCTTTCCGGTTCACGGCATGGACGCGGTGGTCTTCGCGGTCGGCAACGCGAAGCAGGCCGCCCACTACTACTCGACCGCCTTCGGGATGCGCCTGGTGGCCTACCGGGGGCCGGAGACGGGCAGCCGCGACGAGGTGGCGTACGTCCTCGTGTCGGGCTCGGCCCGGTTCGAGCTGCGCGGCGCCGTACGGGCGGGCACGCCGCTCGCGCGCCACGTGGCCGAGCACGGCGACGGCGTCGTCGACCTCGCGCTGGACGTGCCGGACGTGGAGACGGCCTACCGCCACGCGCTGGAGCAGGGTGCCCGGGGGCTGGAGGAGCCGCACGTGGTCGAGGACGACCACGGCAAGGTCGTGGTCGCGGCCATCGCGACCTACGGCGAGACCCGGCACACGCTGATCGACAGATCCAACTACACCGGCCCCTACCTGCCGGGATACGTCGCGGCCGAGCCCATCGTCGCGCCGCCCGCGGTGAAGAACGGCCGGCTCTTCCAGGCGATCGACCACTGCGTCGGCAACGTCGAGCGCATGGAGGAGTGGGTGGAGTTCTACGAGAAGGTCATGGGCTTCACCAAGATGGCGGAGTTCATCGGCGACGACATCGCCACCGAATACTCGGCGCTCATGTCCAAGGTCGTCGCGGACGGCACCCGCAAGGTCAAGTTCCCGCTGAACGAGCCCGCCGAGGGCAAGAAGAAGTCCCAGATCGAGGAGTTCCTGGAGTTCTACGGCGGCCCGGGCGTGCAGCACATCGCGCTGGCCACCAACGACATCGTCACGACGGTCGACGCGATGCGCGAGGCGGGGGTCGAGTTCCTCGACACGCCCGACTCCTACTACGACGACCCGCAGCTGCGCGCCCGCATCGGCGAGGTCCGCGTGCCGGTCGAGGAGCTGAAGAAGCGCCGCATCCTCGTGGACCGCGACGAGGACGGCTACCTTCTGCAGATCTTCACCAAGCCGGTGGTGGACCGCCCGACCGTCTTCTTCGAGCTCATCGAGCGTCACGGGTCCCTCGGCTTCGGCAAGGGCAACTTCAAGGCGCTCTTCGAGGCCATCGAGCGCGAGCAGGCGCGCCGCGGCACCCTCTGACCTCAGCCCTGCTGCGCGCGGCCCAGCCGGCGCCTCGCCGCGGTGGAGCCTCGTCGCCCGTAGCACCGCCTTGCGACGCGTCCACCCGGATCCACGCTCGGGACGGGCAGCATTTGCCAGACACTCCCCAGCCTTTGCGCGCGCCCGGCTTTGACCGAAGGGCGGCGGGGTGACCATTCAGCCATGGGAACACCGCCGCCTCCGGGAAGCCCGTACGAGGAACCGAGGATTCCCTGGACGCCCCCGCCCTTCGGGCAGACGGCGCCGCGGCTCGCCGGCCGCTGGCGCCGCCTGTTCGCCGGGATCCTGGACGCCGTGCTCGTCGGGCTCATCACCTCGCCGCTCACCTGGGACAACTGGAGGGTCGTGTACGACGGCACGACGGGGGCGGTGGCACGGATCCCGGTCGGCAACGGCCTCCTCGTCGGGGTGATCGGATTCCTCTACTACTGGCTGCTCCAGTCGTTCTGGAACGGCCAGACGGTGGGCAAGAGGCTCTTCGGCATGCGCGTCGTGCGGGAGACCGGGGAGCCGGCCGGTCCCGGGCCGATCGCGGTGCGGCAGGCGGTGGAGATCGTGCTGGGCTGGCTGTTCTGCCTCGGACTGGTGAACCTCGCGTGGATCCTGTTCGACCGCAGGAAGCAGGCCCTGCACGACAAGGCGGCCCGGACGCTCGTGGTGGACGCCTGAGGCCCGCGAGATCGCGGCCGCCCGGCGGCACGCACCCCGCACGCTTCGCCGACACCCGGCGGCACGCACCCCGCACGCTTCGCGGACACCCGGCGAGCACCCGCTCGCGGGCACCGGCGGAGGCACGGCGACCCCGGCTAGCAGGGAAAACGTCCGGAGTCACTACCCGGACCACACCCCCGCCTCGCGTAGAGTTGCCAAACATATGTCCACGCACCGTCTTCCTTCGTCCCCAGTGCCGCCCACGACGCCGACCGGCGTGCGGGCCGGCAGATCGGTCTCCGCCCTGATCTGTGCCCTGGCCGTCGGGGCCGTCGGGGCCACCACGGCCTGCGCGCCGTCCCAGGGCGCGGTCGTGCCGTCCCGGGCGGCGGTCGCCCCGGCGTCGCCGGGTGCGGGCGCGTCGAGGGGCACCACGGGCGCCCCGGGGATCGGCGACCCGGACTTCCCCGGCGACGGCAACGGCGGCTACGACGTCCAGCACTACGACCTGCGCCTGTCGTACGACCCGTCGTCCAGGAAGCTCGCGGGCAGCGCCACGATCCAGGCGAAGGCCGTACAGGACCTCACGTCGTTCGACCTGGACCTGCACGGGCTCACGGTGAGCCGGGTGACGGTGGACGGCGCGGCGGCCTCGTTCAGCCGCAGCCAGGACGAGCTCGTGATCGAGCCGGCCCGGCGGATCTCGGACGGCGACCGGTTCGCGGTCACGGTCGACTACTCGGGCGTGCCCGAACCGATGCGCGACTCCGCCAACCTCGGCCAGTACGGCTTCATCCCCACAGCCGACGGCGCGTTCGTCACCTGTGAGCCGAACGGCGCGAAGACCTGGTTCCCGTCGAACGACCACCCGGCGGACAAGGCGACCTACGACTTCCAGCTCACCGTTCCCGAGGGGCTGACCGCGATCGCCAACGGCGAGATGGCCGGGACGCCGCAGACCAAGGGGGGCATGACGACCTTCGTCTGGCGGGAGAAGCACCCGATGGCGAGCTACCTCGCCACGATGACGACCGGGAAGTTCCAGGTCCGCACCGGCACGAGCGACAAGGGCCTGCCGATCTACGTCGCCGTCGCCGACTCCTTCCGCGGCTCGCTCGACCAGCTCCTCACGCAGACGGGGAAGATCACCGACTACTGGTCGACCGTGTTCGGGCCGTACCCCTTCTCCTCGACGGGCGGCGTGATCGACGACTACGCGGCCGGGTACGCGCTGGAGAACCAGACCAAACCCATCTACGGCGGCTTCTCCCCCGAGCCCGCGATCATCGCGCACGAGCTCGCGCACCAGTGGTTCGGCGACAGCCTGAGCGTCGGGCGCTGGCGGGACCTGTGGCTGAACGAGGGCTTCGCGACGTACGCCGAATGGCTGTGGGCGGAGCACACCGGCCAGTACACGGCCGACTCGGCGTTCCGCCGCTACTACGCGAACGCGGGGGACGCGATGTGGGCCTACCCTCCGGGCGCGGCCCGCGCCGACGACCTGTTCAGCGACGCCGTCTACACCCGCGGCGCGATGGCGCTGCACGCGCTGCGCCGGGAGATCGGCGACGACAAGTTCTTCCCGCTGATCAGGGCGTGGACCGACGCCCACAGGTACGGCAACGTCACGACGCAGGAGTTCATGGCGCTGGCCGAGCGCGTCTCGGGCAAGAACCTCAAGGGGCTGTTCGACGCCTGGCTGTTCCAGCCCAAGCGTCCCGCTCCGGTCACCTGACCGAGGCCGATCAGCTCAGGAGAGGCTCAGGAGAACAGCAGCTTGTAGCCGTCCCGCCGCAGCGCGCTCAGCACCTCATCACAGTGCGCGGGGCCGCGGGTCTCCAGTTGCAGCAGCACCTCGGCCTCCTCCAGGTGCAGCCGCGAGCCGAACCGCTCGTGCACCACGTCGAGCACGTTGGCCCCGAGGTCGGCCAGCCGGGCCAGCAGCGCGGCCAGCGCCCCGGGACGGTCGGTCAGCCGGATGCGGAAGGCGAGGTAGCGGCCCGCCGCCGCCAGGCCGTGCCGCAGCACCCTGGCCAGCAGCAGCGGGTCGATGTTGCCGCCCGACAGCACGACGACCACCGGCGGCTCGAACGCGTGCGGCTGGTCGAGCAGCGCCGCCACCCCCGCCACCCCGGCCGGCTCCACCAGCAGCTTCGAGCGTTCGAGGCACAGCAGCAGGGCCCGCGACAGCGACTCCTCCGAGACCGTCACGACGCTGTCCACCAGGTAGTGGATCAGCTCGAACGGCAGGTCGCCCGGCCGCCCGACCGCGATGCCGTCCGCCATCGTGGACGTGGGCTCGACCATGACCGGACGGCCCGCGGCCAGCGAGTCGGGATAGGCCGCGGCCCGCTCGGCCTGCACCCCCACCACCTTGATCCCCGGACGCTGGGACTTCACCGCGAGCGCGACCCCCGCCGCGAGACCGCCGCCACCGATGGGCAGCACGATCGTGGCCGTGCCGGGAAGCTGCTCCAGGATCTCCAGGCCGACCGTGCCCTGCCCGGCGATCACGTCGGGGTGGTCGAACGGGTGGATGAACACCGCGCCGGTCCGGTCCGCGTGCTCCCTGGCCGCCCGCAGGGCCTCGTCGACCGTGTGGCCCGCGAAGATCACGTCCGCCCCGTACGCCCGGGTGGCCTCCACCTTCGGCAGCGGCGCACCCTCGGGCATGTAGACGGTCGACTTGGCCCCGACCAGCGACGAGCCCAGCGCCACGCCCTGCGCGTGGTTGCCCGCGCTGGCCGCGACGACGCCCCTGGCCCGCTCCTCCTCGCTGAGGCGCGCGATCCGCACGTACGCCCCGCGGACCTTGAACGACCCGGCCCGCTGGAGGTTCTCGCATTTCAGGTACACCGGGCCGCCGACGATCTCGGACAGCACCCGTGAGTGCAGGACGGGCGTCAGCGCCGCCACTTCCGACAGCGACTCGCGTGCGGCGACGACATCCTCGTACGTCACCTGTGGGACAGCCATGTGCCAATCATCACAGGTTCCGGGGAGCGACACGCCTTCAGAGCCCGGGCGACCAGTACCTGTCTCCGGCGATCACGAGGGCGGCGGCGCCGACGAGACCGGCGTCCTGGCCGAGCGCGGCGGGCACGACCCGCACCCGCCCGGCGAACCCCATCCGGGTGTGCTCCCGCAACGCCTCCTCCAGGGGCCCGAACAGCAGGCCGCCCGCCTGGCTGAGCCCGCCGCCGACGGTCACGAGGTCGAGGTCGCACAGGTTGACGGCCGAGGCGATCGCGATGCCCAGGGCGCGCCCGGCCCGGGCCATCGCCGCCAGCGCGATCGGGTCTCCCGCCGCCGCGTCGGCGGCCAGCCGGCGCGCGGTGGCCGTGCCCTCCTCCCGATAGAGCTCCCCTGAAGCGACCGCAGCGCCCGGGGACCAGCCCTGGGCGAGCGCCCAGGCGGCGAGGCCGGGGCCGCGGGCGATCGCCTCCAGGCAGCCGTTGCCGCCGCAGCCGCACGGCGGGCCCTCGGGGTCGACCACCACATGGCCGATGTGACCCGCGTTGCCCGTCCCTCCGTCGATGAGCCTGCCGCCGAGGATCAGCCCGCCGCCGACCCCGGTCGACACGACCATCCCCAGCATGGCCGCGCTCCCCCGCCCGGCGCCGCGCCAGTGCTCGGCGACGGCCAGGCAGATCGCGTCGTTGTGGATGCGGACGGGGACGCCGGGGAAACGCGCGGCCAGCCTCCCGCGCAGCGGGAAGCCGCGCCAGCCGCCCATGTTGAGCGGCGAGACCTCCCCCTCCGGCCAGGTCATCGGGCCGCCGCAGCCGATGCCCACGCCGGCGAGGGCGGCGGGCACGTCCAGCCGGTCGAGCAGGGCGGTCAGCGTCCGCCACAGCGTCTCGGCGTCGGCGCCCTGCGGGGTGGCGACCCGCTCGGCGGCCACCACCTGCCCGTCCGGCTCCACCAGGCCGGCCGCGAACTTCGTGCCGCCGATGTCCACGGCCAAAGTCAGGTCGCTCACACGTCCGTCCCCGAGACGGGACCAGAGGAGAAGACGAGCAGCGACGCGGTGAAGCCGTGGACGTGGTTGTGCCCGCTCACCGGCCCGACCTCGCCCGCGGCGAAGAACCCCGCCACCCCGATCGGCCCCAGCGTCTCGCGTACGGCGAGCGCGTCGTGGTCGGCCGAGCCGAACATGCCCGAGCCCCGGCCGTTGCAGGAGAACAGCAGGGCCCCCTCGACCCGGCCGGAGTGCTGCCGCAGGTGGGCGTCGAGCAGTTCGTAGAGGTCCTCGTCGGCGGCCTCGGCATCCCTGACCTGGAACCGCACCGTCCTGCCGATCTCGATCACGTCGCCGACGGCCACCGCCTCGCGTTCGGGGTCGATGCCGATGACCCCCCGGATCAGGAAGTCGCCGCGCTCGTGGCGCTCGGCGTACTCGTCCATGGCGAGGCCGATCTGTAAGCCGGCGGCGACCAGGTCGCGGTCCTCCTCGTCAAGGGCGCTGACGATGTCCTCCAGGCGCGCCAGGGCCGGCTGGCCGGCGAGCTCCAGCAGCACGTTGTCCTCGGCCCGGGTGACGACCATGGACGGCCCGATCGGCCGGCAGCCCTGGCTCACGACGGTGCCGACGTTCACGGGGCCACCGATGATCACTCCGATCGCGCCGGAGTCGTGGACCTCCCCGTTGGCGAACAGCCGTACGGAACCACGGCCCTGGAGCCCGTTGGCCAGGCCGCCGACGATCGGCAGGCTGCCCAGCACCTCGTGCGAGTGCTCGATGAACGCGTCGGTGGGGAAGCTGTAGGGGTCGGCGAGCAGGATCGCCACCCGGTCGTCGGGGACCCGCTCGGGCAGCCCCACGACCACGAACCTGTCCTCCGTCCGGAGCGTCTCCAGGGCGAAGGTGTCGATCCTGGCGCCGCCGAGGGACGCCGCCCACGCGCTCACGGCCGGGGTCAGCTCCACGCCCTGGCCGTGACCGATCACGCCGGTCGCGCTGCAGCCGATCACGTCGGCTCCGGACGCGACGGACATCGCCCGCCGTCCCGCCCTGGCCACGTCGTCGGGATCGTCCCCGCAGATGAAGAAACACACCAAGTCTGGCGGACCCGACAGACCGGCCAACGCCTGGCGTACGGCCGTCTCGGCCGCTTCCACCAGGTTGGCGCCCACGGCGAGACCGTCGGCGAAGCGGCTCGTCAATACCGCCATCGTCTCGCCCTCTCTTCCTCCGCGACTGTTTCCTTGGGCCGATTCTCCCCACTGAACGGAGGTCAACGCACGGGCCGCCCGCCGAATTGAGTCGCGCTCACGGTAACCGTCCCTGAAAACCCGCCTGCCGGATCACCTGATGGGGACGTAGGCTCGACTCCGTGCACAAATCGCCCACGCCTGCCCCCAGCACTCTGCGTGAACTGCGCGAGAGTGGACACCGATACCGTACGGTCAAGGCCGAGATCAGGGAGAACCTCCTGGCCCGGCTGCGGGCCGGCGAGACCCGGTTTCCCGGCATCGTCGGCTTCGACGACACCGTCCTGCCCCATCTGGAGAGGGCGCTGATCGCCGGTCACGACCTCGTGCTCCTCGGCGAGCGCGGCCAGGGCAAGACCCGCCTGATCCGCACCATCACCGGCCTGCTCGACGAGTGGTCGCCCGTGGTCAAGGGCTGTGAGATCAACGACCACCCGTACGCGCCGGTCTGCGTCCGCTGCCGGCGGCTGGCCGCCGCGCACGGCGACGACCTGCCGGTCACGTGGAAACACCGCGAGGACCGGTACGGCGAGAAGCTGGCCACCCCCGACACCTCGGTCGGCGACCTGATCGGCGACGTCGACCCCATCAAGATCGCCGAGGGCCGCACGCTCGGCGACCCCGAGACGGTCCACTACGGCCTGGTCCCCCGGACAAACCGGGGCGTCTTCTCCGTCAACGAGCTGCCCGACCTGGCCGAGCGCATCCAGGTGGCGCTGCTCAACGTGCTGGAGGAGCGCGACATCCAGGTCCGCGGCTACAACCTGCGGCTCCCCCTCGACATCCTGCTGATCGCCAGCGCCAACCCCGAGGACTACACCAACCGCGGCCGGATCATCACTCCGCTGAAGGACCGCTTCGGCGCGGAGATCCGCACGCACTACCCGCGTACGGTCGAGGACGAGCTGGTCCTGATCCGCCAGGAGGCCGACCTCGGCGCCCTCGGCGCGGACCTGCCCGACCACCTGGTGGAGGTGATCGCCCGGTTCACCCGCCTGGTCCGCGAGTCCACCGCCGTCGACTCCCGCTCGGGCGTGTCGGCGCGCTTCTCGATCGCCGCCGCCGAGACCGCCGCCGCCTCCGCCGTACGGCGGGCCGCGCTGACCGGGGAGGAACGGCCCGTCACGCGGGTGTGCGACCTGCCCGGTGTGGTCCACACGCTGCGCGGCAAGGTCGAGTTCGAGGTCAGCGAGGAGGGGCGGGAGATCGACGTGCTCGCCCACCTGCTGCGCCGCGCGACGGCCGAGACCTTCCGCGCCTCGCTGGGCGGGGCCGACCTCGCGCCGCTGCTCGACAGGTTCGGCGAGGGCGCGCAGGTCGAGTCGGGCGAGCTGGTGCCGGCCCACGAGCTGCTGCGCAGGATCGGCCGCGTCGAGGGCCTGGCGAAGATCATGACGCGGCTCGGCATGGGCGAGGGCGACGAGTCGCCAGGCCACGCCGCCGCTGCGCTGGAGTTCACGCTGGAGGGGCTGTACCTGATGCGCAGGCTGTCCAAGGACGAGACCGACGGCGCGACGGTGTACCGGACGTGACCCGGCCATGAGCTACTTCTACCGGGAGTACCACGACGGGCCGGATCCGCTGGCTCCGCCCTACGACGTACGTTCGGCGCTGGACGAGATGGGCGACGCCATCCTGTCCGGCTCGACACCACTAGACGCGCTGCGCGACCTGCTGAGGCGGGGGCTTCCCGGCGCCCCGGACCGCCGCGGCCTTGACGACCTGCTCCGCCAGGTGCGGCGGCGCCGCCGCGAGCTGCGGGACAACACCCGGCTCGACGGCACGCTGGAACGCGCGCGCGCGCTGCTCGACAAGGCGATCGGCCAGGAGCGGGCCGAACTCCAGCGGGGGTCCGGGGGTCGCCCCCCGGGAGAACACAGTCCTGATCCGTCCGACGACGCCCGGTTCCGGGAGGCGATGCTCGACGCGCTGCCCTCCGACACCGCCCGAGCCGTCCAGGAGCTGGCCGACTACGACTGGCGGTCGGCCGCCGCGCGGCAGACGTTCGAGGAACTGCGCGACCTGCTGCGCCGGGAGGTCCTCGACAGCCAGTTCCGCGGCATGCGCGACGCGCTGGCCAACCCCGACCCGGCCGCCATGGAGCGGGTCCGGCAGATGATGTCGGACCTCAACGACATGCTGGACCGGGACGCCCGGGGCGAGCACACCCAGGATGACTTCGACCGGTTCATGCAGGAATACGGGGACATGTTCCCCGAGAACCCGCGGAACCTGGACGAGCTGGTGGACCAGCTCGCGCGCCGCGCCGCCGCCGCGCAGCGGCTGCTCGCCTCGCTCACTCCGGAGCAGCGCGAGGAGCTGGCCGGGCTGATCAACCACACGCTGGAGCAGGCGGGCCTGGCCGACCAGATGCGGCGGCTCGGCGACGCCCTCCACGCCCGCCGTCCCGACCTCGCCTGGGGCGCCCCGGAACGGGTGTCCGGCGAGCAGCCGCTGGGCATGGGCGACGCCGTGACGGCCCTGCAGGAGCTGGCCGACCTCGGCGACCTGGAGACCGCGCTGCGCCAGGACTATCCCGGCGCCCGGCTCGACGACATCGACGAGGCCGCCATCCGGCGCGCTCTGGGCCGCTCCGCCGTGGACGACCTGGAGGCCCTTCGGCAGGTCGAGCGCGAGCTGGAGGCCCAGGGCTACCTGCGGCGCAACCGCGGCAAGCTGGAGCTCACGCCCAAGGCCGTACGCAGGCTCGGGGAGACCGCCCTGCGCCGGGTCTTCGCCTCGCTCGACTCGGGCCGCCGCGGCGACCACGACCAGCGCGACGCGGGCACGGCCGGGGAGCCGACCGGATCGACCCGTCCGTGGCGCTTCGGCGACGAGCAGCCCATCGACGTCGTGCGTACGGTCGTCAACGGCGTACGGCGGGGCGGCGGCGCGCCGGTGGCCCTGTCGGTGGACGACTTCGAGGTCGTGGAGACCGAGCGGCGCTCGGCGGCGGCCGTCTGCCTGCTGGTCGACCTGTCCTACTCCATGGCCCTGCGCGGCACCTGGGCGGCGGCCAAGCAGACCGCGCTGGCCCTCCAGGCGCTGGTGGCGTCGAAGTTCCCGCAGGACGCGGTGCAGATCATCGGGTTCTCGAACTACGCGCGGGTGTTGCGGCCCGACGAACTGGCCGGGCTCGAATGGGACATGGTCCAGGGCACCAACCTGCACCACGCCCTGCTGATCGCGGGCCGTCACCTCGACCGGCACCCGGACTTCGAGCCGGTGGTCCTGGTCGTGACCGACGGCGAGCCGACGGCGCACCTGATGCGCAACGGCGTGCCGCGGTTCGAGTGGCCGCCGTCGCAGGAGACGCTGACGTTGACGCTC
This sequence comes from Microbispora sp. NPDC046933, assembly GCF_040644635.1. Lineage (NCBI taxonomy): Bacteria > Bacillati > Actinomycetota > Actinomycetes > Streptosporangiales > Streptosporangiaceae > Microbispora > Microbispora sp. NPDC046933. The sequence continues at coordinate 118,596 of NZ_JBEYWW010000010.1, forward strand.
GCCGAGGTCGACAAGATGACCCGGCGGCGCGCGACGATCAATGTCTTCATGCTGGCCGCCGACGACCGGCTGCGCGAGTTCGTGGACGAGGTCGCCCGGCGCAACGGCGGCCGTGTCTTCTCGGCCAGCGCCGACCGCCTCGGCGAGTACGTCGTCAGCGACTTCCTGCGCGCCCGCCGCACCCGCTGAGTGGTCGAGGGGCCCCCGATCCCGAGCAGCGGGCGGACCGGTAGACGGACGCCGCGGGGCGATTCGCCGCCTGAAATGCGGGCAGGCTAGGCACATCGACGCGATCGGGGGCGCGTTCCGAAGCCGCAGGACGGACGGAGACCGAAGAGCAGCGGGCGGCGGGCCGCGAGCGGGGAGACGGCGGCGGTCATGGCCCGGCAGATCGATAATCGATTGCCGACCGGGTTGCAATCGGCGGACGATAGACAGGCATCCCCTGTTCGCGCTGGTCGTTCCACATGCCCGTGGAAGGAGCGCTCCCATGTTCGCAGCAGTCGGCCTCATCGTCCTCATGATCCTCACCGGAGTGCTGTACGAGATGGCGGTCCACAACCGCCCCCGTCGCCGGAAGTAGTCGCTCGACGCCCCGGCGTCCGACGCGCCCGCGAAGAGCGCGTCCGGGCGACTGCGGGCCGATCAGCCCAGGCGATAGCCTCTGCCCATGTCGCCTCTCGACCATTTCCTGCTGTGGCTGCACATAGGGTTCGCGATCTTCGCGCTCGGTCCGCTCACGGCGGTCACGAGCGTCACTCCGCGCTACATCCGGGCGCGAGATGTCGCGGTGCTGCGGTATCTGCACCGCGCGACCCGGCTGTTCGGCCTGCTCACGATCGGGGTCTTCCTGTTCGGCCTGCTGCTGGGCCGCAGCGTGCTCGGCGCGCCGTACCTGTCTGTGTCGATGACGCTGTTCGTCGTGGCGGCTGTCCTGCTGGTGATCGTCGAGCGTGACCAGCGCACGGCCATCGCGGCGCTGTCCACCGAGTCCACGGAGGACGACGCCAAGGTGCAGACCGGGCGGATCGCGGCGCTGGCCGGCATCAGCGCCCTGATCTGGCTCGTCATCCTCTTCCTGATGGTCTTCTTCAACCCCTGAGAAAAGATTCCCGCTTTTCCCCGAATGTCCGGTAGAACGTCTTTGGCCTAAAACGGGGGAAAGAGGAGCGGGTGCACCTTACGACGCAACGCAGGGCGGCGTGGGCGCTGGTCGCCCTCGCCGTCGGCGCGTTCACCTACGTCACCGCCGAGGTCCTGCCCATCGGGCTGCTCACGGTCATGGCGGCCGACCTGGACCGGACGCCGTCCGAGACGGGCCTGCTGGTCACGGGCTACGCCGCGGTCGTGGTGCTCGCGTCGCTGCCGCTCACCCGGCTGACCCACCGGGTGCCGCGGCGCAGGCTGCTCACCGCCACGCTCGGCGTGTTCGTCGCGGGGATGCTGCTGACCGCCGTGGCGCCGAACTATCCGGTGCTGCTGGGCGGGCGGCTGCTGGTCGGGGCCACCCAGGCGCTGTTCTGGTCGGTCGCGACCCCGGCCGCCGCGGCGATGTTCCCACCGGAGATCCGGGGACGGGCGATTGCCCGGATGTCGATCGGCAGTTCCCTCGGGCCCCTCCTCGGCGTCCCGGCGGGCACCTGGCTCGGCCAGCAGGTCGGCTGGCGGGCCGCGTTCGCCCTGACCGCCGCCGTCGGCCTCGTCACATGCGTCACCGTGGCGGCGCTGATGCCCGGCGGCCGGCGAGCGGCGGCCGGCTCCGACGGCCACGAGCCCGGCCGCGGCGCGACCCCGGACGCCCGCCGCTACGCGCTGCTCATCGTGGCCACCGTCATCGGCGTGGGCGGCTACCTGACCGCCTACACCTACATCACGCCGTTCCTGCTGCAGTTCGGCGGCTTCTCCCCGGCCGCGCTCAGCCCGCTGCTCCTCGCGTCGGGGATCTCCGGGGTCGCGGGGACGATCGTGGTCGGCCGGCTGCTCGACAGCCGGCCCAGGACGGCCCTCGTCGGGCCCTTGGCCCTCATCACCTGCGCGCTGCTCACCCTGTACGCCTTCGGCGCCGTGCACCCGGTGGCGGTGGTGGCCCTCTGCGTGACGGGCATGTCGTTCAGCGCGCTGGCGGCGGCCATCGCGAGCCGCGCGATACAGGTGGCCCCGGGCAGTACCGACATCGCCTCGGCCGGCAGCGGCTCGGCCTTCAATATCGGCATCGCGGGCGGGTCGCTGCTCGGCGGTGCGCTCATCGACCACTCGGGCGTCAGAAGCGTGACCGCGGCGGGCGCCGCCCTGACCGCCGCGGCGCTCGCCGTCCTGCTGTGCGAACGGTGGCTGGCTCCCGCCCGCGCCTCCGCGCCGGAGCGTACGGCCCCGGCGCGGAGCGCCCGTTAGAGAGCAGCGCGGAGCGCCGGCTAGAGAGCAGCGCGGAGCGCCCGCTAGAGAGCAGCCCGAAGCGGCCGCCGGAGAGTCGTCAGCCGAGGGCCTCGGAGAGGTCGGCGAGCAGGTCGTCGACGGTCTCGATGCCGACCGACAGACGGACCAGGTCGGCGGGGACCTCCAGCGGCGACCCGGCGGCCGACGCGTGGGTCATCCGGCCGGGGTGCTCGATGAGCGACTCGACGCCGCCGAGCGACTCCCCGAGCGTGAACAGCCTGGCCCGGTTGCAGATCTCGACGGCCGCCTCCTCGCCGCCCTCGACGCGGAACGACACCATCCCGCCGAAGCGCCGCATCTGCTTGGCCGCGACCTCGTGACCGGGGTGCTCGGGCAGGCCCGGGTAGAGGACCTGGACGACCTTCGGGTGCGACAGCAGCAGGTCGACCACGCGCTCGGCGTTGTCGCAGTGCCGGTCCATGCGCACGCCCAGCGTCTTGAGGCCGCGCAGCGTGAGCCAGGAGTCGAACGGCCCGGCCACCGCGCCCATCGCGTTCTGGTGGTAGGCCAGCCGCTCGCCGAGGTCCGCCGACCGCGTCACCAGCGCCCCGCCGACCACGTCGGAGTGGCCGCCGACGTACTTGGTCGTCGAGTGGACCACGACGTCCGCGCCCAGGCTGAGCGGCTGCTGCAGGTATGGCGAGGCGAAGGTGTTGTCCACCACGAGCACCGCGCCCCCGTCGTGGGCGACGTCCGCCAGCGCGGCGATGTCCGCCACGTTCAGCAGGGGGTTCGTGGGCGTCTCCACCCAGATCGCCCGCGTTTCCGGCCGTACGGCGGCGCGCACCGCGTCCAGGTCGCCGAGCGGCACGGGGTCGAAGGAGACCCCCCACGGCTCGAGCACCCGGGAGAACAGCCGGTAGGTCCCGCCGTACGCGTCGTCGGGGATCACCACGTGGTCGCCTGGCTTGCAGACGGTGCGCAGCAGCGTGTCCTCGGCGGCCAGGCCCGACGCGAAGGCCAGCCCGCGCACGCCCCCCTCGACGGCGGCCAGCGCCTCCTCAAGGGCGGTCCTGGTCGGGTTGGCCGACCGGCTGTATTCGTATCCCGCCCGCAGACCGCCCACGCCGTCCTGCTTGTAGGTGGAAACGGCGTATATGGGAGGAACGACGGCGCCCGTGTGCGGGTCCGCCTCCTGGCCCGCGTGGATGGCCAGCGTCTCGAAACCTTGGTTCATGGGGTCGAGCGTAGCCGCCCGGCCCGCCTGTTCCCGGCGGGCGCGTCGGCCGCCGACCTAGTGGTTGGCGAGGAAGGCCAGCAGGTCCTGGCGGGTGACCATGCCCACCGGCTTGCCGTCGTCGAGGACCACTGCGGCGTCGGCCTTCTCGAGCGCCTCGACGGCCCGGGCCACCGGCTCACCGGAGCCGATCATGGGCAGCGGCGCGGACATGTGACCGCCGATCTCGTCCTCGGACCGCACCCGGCCGCGGTAGAGGCCCTCCAGCAGGTCGCGCTCCACGATCGAGCCGATGACCTCGGCCGCCATGACCGGCGGCTCCTCCTTCATGACCGGAAGCTGCGAGACGTTGTACTCCCGCATGATCGAGATCGCGGTGCCGACCGACTCGTGCGGGTGGACGTGGACGAACTCGGGCAGCCCCGGCGTCTTGCGCCCCAGCACGTCGCCGACCAGGCCCTCCTCGCTCGATGTGGTGAGGAAGCCGTAGTCGGCCATCCACTCGTCATTGAAGATCTTCGACAGGTAGCCGCGGCCGCCGTCCGGCAGCAGCACGACCACGACGTCGTCCGGCCCGGCCGTCTGGGCCACCCGTACGGCCGCCACCACCGCCATGCCGCAGGAGCCGCCGACGAGCAGCGCCTCCTCGCGGGCGAGCCTGCGGGTCATGCCGAAGGAGTCCTTGTCGGAGACCGCGATGATCTCGTCGCAGATCGTGGTGTCGTACGTCGCGGGCCAGATGTCCTCGCCCACGCCCTCGACCAGGTACGGACGGCCGGTGCCGCCGGAGTAGACCGAGCCCACGGGGTCGGCGCCGATCACCTTCACCCGGCCGCCGGAGACCTCCTTGAGGTACTTCCCGGTCCCGCTGATCGTCCCGCCGGTGCCGATACCGGCGACGAAGTGCGTGATCCTGCCCTCGGTCTGCTCCCAGATCTCCGGCCCGGTGGAGTGGTAGTGGCTCTCCGGGTTCTCGGGATTGGAGTACTGGTCGGGCTTCCAGGCGTTCGGGATCTCGCGGGCCAGCCGGTCCGACACCGAGTAGTACGAGTCGGGGTGGTCGGGCGAGACGGCGGTCGGGCAGACGACGACCTCCGCGCCGTACGCCCTGAGCACGTTGATCTTGTCCTGCGCGACCTTGTCCGGGCAGACGAACAGGCAGCGGTAGCCCTTCTCCTGCGCCACGATGGCCAGGCCCACGCCGGTGTTGCCGGAGGTCGGCTCGACGATCGTGCCGCCGGGCTTGAGCTCGCCGCTCCGCTCGGCCGCCTCGATCATCCGCACCGCGATGCGGTCCTTCACCGAGCCGCCGGGGTTGAAGTACTCCACCTTGGCCAGGACCTGGGCGGGCGCGCCCGCCGTGACCTTGCGCAGCCGGACGAGCGGGGTGTTGCCCATCAGCTCCACCAGCGAGTCGTGTACGCGCACCGCGATGACCACCTTGTTTGCCGAAGCTTGTCAGCCTGCCGTCAGCCGGGATTCCGATAGGGGTGGCCGGAACTCGGCTAGTTTCTTACTTCAAACCGTACCGTGAGCGTGAGGAGGGCGGGTGATCTGGACGTCCGGCGCGGTGCGCGCCGCGCGGCGCATCGCCACCGCCGCCGCCCTGGGCGGAGGCGGGCTCACGGCCCTGGGAGCGGTCACGTACGGCCTGCTGATGGCCGAGGCCATGGTGGCGCGCCGGATCGTGGGGCAGCCGCACGGCCTCGACGGCCCGGAATCCGACGGCGTGTACGGCGCCTACCCCGGGGAGCCCATCCGGATGGCCGTCCTCGGCGACTCGACCTCCGTCGGCCTCGGCATGACCCGCCCCGAGGACACCCCGGCCGTCCGCATCGCGTACGGGCTCGCGGCGGTGGCGGAGCGCCCGGTGCGTCTCACCGTGGTCGGCCAGTCGGGCGCGGCGTCGGTGGACCTCGGCGTCCAGGTGGACCGCGCGCTGGAGGCCCGCCCGGAGATCGCGGTCGTCTTCGTGGGAGCGAACGACGTGACCACGGCCACCCTGCCCGCCCGGGCCGTACGGCACCTGCAGAAGGCGGTGCGCCGGTTGCGCGAGGCCGGTGCGGAGGTGGTCGTGGGGACCTGTCCCGACCTGGGCACCGTGCGCCCGATCGCGCAGCCGCTCCGGTGGGTCACCCGGCGCTGGTCGCGGCAGCTCGCCGCGGCCCAGACGGTCGCCGTGGTCGAGGCGGGCGGCCGGACGGTGGCGTTCGCCGACCTGCTCGGACCGGAGTTCGACGCGAACCCGGCCGAGATGTTCGGACCTGATCGTTTTCATCCATCTGCCCGAGGTTACCTACAAGCCGCGTACGCAGTGCTACCGTCTGTATGCGCCGCGTTGGGGTTGTGGCCCGAGCCGGAACCCGTGCGCGTCGAAGGATCGCAATACCTCTTGGCCGCAATGGCCGTGGAGGAACCCGGCACCGAGGTCACCGCGACCCGAGTCGCCGGCCGGGCATTCGGCCCCCACGGACGGTGGGCGGCGCTGCTCCGCCGGAGACCCGGGCCGCTTCCGAACGCCTAGAGCCGGTTACCTCCTGCGGCCGGGCCATCACCCCCTGTAGGAGCGAAATGATCCGGCCCCAGCTGAACCACGTGAAACCCGCTCTGGCGCTCGCCGCGACCGCCCTGCTGACCGGAGGCGCCCTCACCGGCTGCTCCGGCGGCGACGAGGCCGCCAAGGACTACCCGGCCTGGCAGAACACGCAGGTGAACGCGGTCAGCCGGGCCACCACGGGAGGCGGCGTCGCGGCCACCACCTCCATGCGGCCCGACGGCTCCCTGGAGACCGTCGCTCTCGACCTCGCCACCGGCCGCCGCCTGTGGGCGCACCCCGCGACGATGGTGGGGCGGCTCCCCGGCATGGGGGTGCAGGCTCCGGCGACCGTGGAGACCGGCGGCGGTCAGGCCGTGGTGATCGCACTCGACCCCGCCGCCGGCGGCCGCAAGGGCGCCACGCTGGTGGCCAGGGACGCCCGCACCGGGCAGCAGAAGTGGGCCAGGCCCGTGCGGTCCACCTTCGGGCCGCAGCGCTGCGGGCCGTACGTCTGCGTCTCCGAGGACACCGCGCTCTCGTCCGCCCGCGTCGTGGTCCTCGACCCCCGCGACGGCGCGGTGAAGTGGCGCCTGGCCGGCATCGCGGAGGTCGAGTGGTCCGACTCGTCCAAGGTCGTCCTGCTCAGGCTCGCCTCCCACCCGGTGCTGGAGGCCCGCGCGATCAAGGACGGCAAGACCGTCTGGCAGCTGCCGATCGAGCAGGCCCTCGGCCCCGACGTGGACCTCAGCGGGGGCTGGGCCTTCGGCGCGACGGGCGACAAGATCATCGGGTACGTCGCGCCGTACACCAACCCGGAGACCAAGGAGACCTCGACGTTCGGCCTGTTCTCCGCGCGCCTCGCCGACGGCGCCGTCGACTGGATGCGGCCGTCCGTCGTCCGCGTCTACCCCAGCGGCAACCCCGCGTACGCGCCGGTGGTCCGGCCGGTCGACGAGCAGGGCCAGTACGGCGGGTTCGCCCGGCTCGACGCCGAGACCGGACGGGTCCTGGGGCAGATCACGCCCACCCAGGTCCCCGGGTCGGGCTGGTGGCTGGCCTTCCCGCCCGAGATGAACAAGCTCGGCTTCCTGAAGCGCGACGCGGCGGGCTCGGTCTTCGATCTCAGCACCGGCGAGCCGACCCCGGTGAGCGGCGCGACCGGCTGGTCGTTCTGCGTGACCGACCCCAAGCCGCTGCCGCTGCGCGGCATGATCCCGGGCTTCTACTCGATCGCGGCGCTGTGCGAGTTCGACCTGGCCACCGGCAAGCGCAAGGACTCCTCCTCGGCGCCGCCCTCCTGGTTCACCGGCAGCCAGAACGGCTGGCGCCTGTGGCGCGACGAGAAGGGCGGCCTCCACGCCGTCAACGACGGCACCGCCACCACCCCCGGCATGTACGGCTGATTGACCGACTTGTGCAGTAGTACAAAATTCTGGTGAGTGGGGCCCGGGGCGTGGCGGGCGGCGTACCGAGGGGTAACCTCCGGGGAGGAGGCCCCCCGAACCCTGGGTGGAGGGGCACGAGATCAGGCAGGAGAGTCACATGCCCGAGGCAGTCATCGTGGCGACCACGCGGTCGCCGATCGGCCGCGCCTTCAAGGGGTCACTCAAGGACATCCGCCCGGACGACCTGACCGTGCAGATGGTCCGCGCCGCGCTGGCGAAGGTGCCGCAGCTCGACCCGAACGACGTTGACGACCTCATGCTGGGCTGCGGGCTCCCCGGCGGCGAGCAGGGCCACAACCTGGGACGTGTGGTCGCGGTGATGCTCGGGCTCGACAACGTGCCGGGCACCACCGTGACCCGCTACTGCTCCTCCTCCCTGCAGACGACCCGGATGGCGTTCCACGCCATCAAGGCCGGCGAGGGCGACGTGTTCATCTCGGCGGGTGTCGAGACCGTCTCCCGCTTCGCCAACGGCAGCTCCGACATGCCCCAGGCGCAGAACCCGCTGTTCGACGAGGCGAAGTCGCGGACGGAGGAGGCCGCGAAGGGCGGTGCGCCGGTGTGGCACGACCCGCGCGAGGACGGCGCGCTGCCGGACGTCTACATCGCCATGGGCCAGACGGCCGAGAACGTCGCGGCCCTGAAGGGCGTCTCGCGGCGCGAGCAGGACGAGTTCGGCGTGCGCTCGCAGAACCTCGCCGAGAAGGCCATGGCCAACGGCTTCTGGGAGAGCGACATCACCCCGGTGACGCTCCCCGACGGCAGCGTGGTGAGCAAGGACGACGGCCCCAGGGCCGGCACGACGTACGAGGCGGTCTCGCAGCTCAAGCCGGTCTTCCGGCCGGACGGCACGGTGACCGCGGGCAACTGCTGCCCGCTGAACGACGGCGCCGCCGCGGTGATCGTCATGAGCGACACCAAGGCCGCCGAGCTGGGCATCACGCCGCTCGCCCGGATCGTGTCGACCGGCGTCACCGGCCTGTCCCCCGAGATCATGGGGCTGGGCCCGATCGAGGCGTCGCGGCAGGCCCTCGCCCGCGCGGGCATGTCGATCGGCGACGTCGACCTGGTCGAGATCAACGAGGCGTTCGCGGCCCAGGTGATCCCCTCCTACCAGGAGCTGGGCATCGACATCGAGCGGCTCAACGTGAACGGTGGCGCGATCGCGGTGGGCCACCCGTTCGGCATGACCGGCGCCCGCATCACCTCCACCCTGGTCAACAGCCTCCGGTTCCACGACAAGTCGATCGGGCTGGAGACGATGTGCGTCGGCGGCGGCCAGGGCATGGCGATGGTACTGGAGCGGCTGTCCTGAGCGATGGGATTCACGCCGGTCCCGGCCAGCGCCGGGACCGGCGGGGGCTCAGCCGTGGTAGTCGGGGCCCGCGCGCGTCGGCTCTACCCGGATGATCACTCGCTTGTCCCGGATCATGGCGGCGCGGTAGTCGTCCCAGTCCGGATGCTCGCCGCTGATGTCGCGGTAGTACTGCACCAGGTGCTCCATCGCGTCCGGCAGCGAGATCACGTGGGCGACGCCCTCGATCTGCATCCACTCGCCGTAGAAGGCGTCGGTCATCACGGTGAGGACGACCTGGGGGCTCTCCCGGAGGTTGCGGGTCTTGACGGCCGTCTCGCGGCTGCTGATCACGATGTAGCCGTCCTTGTCGCAGCCGACGGTCACCGGGGAGGTCTGCGGCCGCCCGTCCGGATAGCGGGTCAGCATGACCGCTCGGTGGTTGTTCCTGACGAACTCACGCGCCTTGTCGAGATCCATAGAACAATGATGCGCCCGCACCGGACCGGTGCGGGCGCGTCGGTTCTGCTTCAGGACGCCACTCAGGACCGCGGCAACGTGTTGCTCGTGAGTCGCTGCTCGTGCGTGCTGGTTGTGCCTGCTGTGTTGTGCCTGCTGTGTGCGCGGGACGTCACTGCTCCCTCCCGCGCTCCGGTCTAGAAGCGACGGCGCCGTTCGTGCTCGAGGACGATCGCGGCGGCGTAGCCGTGGCTCAGCCCGTGCTCGTCGGCGAGCCAGTTGGCCCGCTCTTCACAGCGTAGGAACGACGGGCCGTTGTCGATGGCTTCGAACCACTCTGGGAGTTCGCGCCCGGTTATGGACGGGACACGGGCGATCAGCTTGTTCTGGGTCTCCGGTGAGTGGTTCAACGACATGGGCACCTCCACGGAAAAGGCTGCTTTGTGTCACAGTGCATCACCGGTCCGCGCTTGACAAGCCCTCAGTGGCATTGATTTGTTACAAGATGTTGATCGAAAGTTACGGTGCCGATCGCCGGATCCTGATATAGCGCGACAAAGGGGCGCCGCTCCCGGAGGAACGGCGCCCCTTCGACTCGTACGGCTAGTCGTTGTTCGTGAAGTAGCTGATGAAGCGGAGGATCTCCAGGTAGAGCCAGACGAGGCTCAGGGTCAGGCCGAACGCCATCAGCCACGAGTAGCGCTCCGGCACGCCGGCCCGCACCCCCTGCTCGATCTCGCTGAAGTCGAGCAGCAGGAAGAAGCAGCCGAGCAGGATCATGCCGATGCTGAAGATCCAGCCGATGGGGCTGTCGGTGCGCAGGCCGAAACCACCCGGAAGGAAGAGGCCCCCGATCCAGTTGACCAGCATCAGGCCGACCGCGCCGAGCGACGCGGCCACCACGAACTTGGCGAACTTCGGCGTCGGACGGAAGATCCTCAGCGCGTACACCGCCAGCGTGCCGCCGAAGGCCACCATCGTGCCGAGCACGGCTTGCAGGACGATGCCGTCAGTGGCTTCGTTGTACATGTGGCTCAGCACGCCGATGGCGACGCCGTAACTCACGGAGTAGCCGAGGATCAGCGCGGGGTTCGTGCTCTGCTTGAACGACACGATGAGCCCGAGGATCAGGCCCACGATCATCGCCGGCGCCGCCAGCCCCCAGCCGAGGTCGAGGTACCAGGCCAGGGCCGCCGACACGACGAGCGTGCCGAGGGTCATGAAGCCGCGCACCACGACGTCGTCGATCGTCATGGTCCGCGCTCCCGGGGGAGCGTACGAGGGTGCGGCGTACATCTGGTCCAGCTGCTGCACGCTGGGCGTCGGACCGGCCCACGCCTGCTGACCAGTCGCCCCGCGCCGACTGAATATGGGGTTCTTACTCTCCATTCGCTTCCTCCAGGACGCGACTCACTGATCAGCCGCTGCGCGGCCTAGTGGGGATGGTGCCCGAGGAGTGGTGCCCCTACAAGGGGGAGCGCCACTCCACCACAGTGGCAACGATCAGGTTTCCGGGTGAGTTCCCGCCGTCGCCCACGGAAAACAACGGCCGACGCCGACAGCAGGACCAACTTGAACAATTCCTTTACTTGAGTTCTTCAAGTCTAGTGCTAACGTGGTACGCAGCCGAGAAGTAGCGGCCTGACCAGGCAGAACGCATCAACGACCACTCCGCCTGCCGTTGCGAGCCTCATCCCGAAATCAGACAGGCACGGCAAGCCGTTTGGACGGCCGTCACAGCCAGAGGGCGGGCCGCCCGCCGCCAGTGCCGCAGGGGAATGTCATCGCGAGGAGGACGGCGATGAACGTCAGCGGCCCACCGTTACTGCGAGGGCTCCGGCCTGACTCCATCCGAGGACGCATCACCGTCCTCGTCACGGCGCTCGCCACCCTGCTGCTGATCCCCACCGGGATCCTGGGCAGCATCCTGGCCCGGCAGGCGTTCTCCACCGCGGTCTGGCTCGACGCGCGGCAGGAGGCCGCGCTGACGGCAGCCGCGTGGCGCACGGGCCACTTCCGGCGCGTCATCACCCCGCAGGTGGCCGGGATCGACCTGGTTCAGGTGGTGGCTCCGGATCGGCGGGTGCTCGCCGCGTCACCCGCCGCCCGGGGGATGCCCCCGCTGAGCTCCTTCTGGCCGTCACAGCAGGATCCGATGCAGGACCTGCAGGCATGTACGCACGACGGGATCGGCTGCCTGCGCCTGGCGGCGCTGCGGGTGATGCCGGGGCGCGACTCCCCCGTCGTGTACGCAGGACGCCCCATCGACGGCTTCACGCCCGTCGCGATGTTCGACCTGCTCTTCACCGCGGAGGTCGCCGTGCTCGTGCTGCTCACCGCCTGGGCCACCTGGAAGGTGGCCGGACGCACCCTGCGCCCCGTCGAGGCCATTCGCAGCGACCTGGCCGCCGTCAATGTGAACGACCTGGACACGCGGGTGCCCGTACCGGCCGGGGACGACGAGATCGCGCGGCTCGCCCGCACCGTGAACAGCACGCTCGCCCGCATCGAGCAGGCGAAGCTCACCACCGAGCGGGCGCTGCGGCGGCAGCGCGAGTTCGCCGCGGACGCCTCCCACGAGCTGCGCACTCCCCTCGCCGGCCTGCGCACGCAGCTGGAGGAGGCGCAGCTTCACCCCGACGAGACAGATCTGCGGTCTCTGCTCAGGGACGCGCTGCTCGACGTGGAGCGGCTGGAGGCGATCATCGACGACCTGCTCCTGCTGGCGAGGGTGGGGGCGACGGCGCCGGACCGCAAGCCCGTGGACGTGTCGGCGCTGGTCAGGGATGAGGTCACCCGCCGGACCGACCGGATACCCGTGCGCCTGCGGCTGGAGAACGGGGTCAGGATGCACGCCGCGCCCCGCCACCTCGCCCGGCTGCTGACCAACCTGCTCGACAACGCGCAGCGGCACGCCCGGAGCGTGGTCGAGATCGGGCTCCGGCGCGACGGCGGCTTCGTCGAGCTGTGGGTCGGCGACGACGGCCCCGGCGTCCCGCTGTGCGAACGGGAGCGGATCTTCGAGCGGTTCGCCAGGTCGGACACGGCGCGCAGCCGGGGCCGCGGCGGCACCGGGCTCGGCCTGGCCATCGCCCGCGACATCGCCCGCGCCCACTGCGGCACGCTGATGGCGGGCGAGTCGCCGTACGGCGGCGCCGTGTTCGTGCTGTGCCTGCCGGTCTCCGGCTGCCCGCCGAACACCGACGCCGGGACCTCGCAGGCCGCGGTCCGCCGCGCCGCCGACCCGTACGCCGAGCCGTCGCAGACGGAGAACGTCCCGGCGCCGACGAACGAGGGGCGCACCTGACGGCGGTCAGAGACGGGCGAACCAGTCCCGGACGGCCCGCCGCCCGCCCCCGCCGAGCGCCACCATCAGGGCGTACCTGGCCTTCACCGGAGTCAGCCCGCGCGCCCCGATGGCGCCGACCTTCGCGGCCAGCGCCGGGCCGAGCGGCAGGTCCTCCAGCGCGACCGGCCGGGTGCGGCACCGCGAGGCGACCACCACGGGGATGTCCCACTCCGCCAGCTCGCTGATGGTCGCGTACAGGGTGATCGGGATGTTCCCTGCGCCGGTGCCCTCCAGCACGACGCCCCTGGCCCCGGCGTCCACGACGGCCGTGAGGAGCACGGGGTCGATCTCCGGGTACGTCTTGATCAGCGCGACGTGCGTCTCCGGCTCTCCCGGAGCGGCCGGAGGGCGCGGCGGCGGCGGCGCCGTCATCTCCGCCCGGCCGTCCACCACCCGGCCGAGGATCGGCGCCGGAGCGGAGGAGACGGCCGCCACGCCCGTCGCGTCGGCCATCGTGGCCCAGCGGGCCGCGTGCAGTTCGTCGTTCACGCAGACCACCGCCCCGGCGCCGCGAAGAGCCGGGTCGGCCGCGGCGACCAGGGACGACGCAAGGTTGCGCGGGCCGTCGCTCGACAACTCGTCCAGCCCGCGCACGGCGCCGGTCAGGACGATTCCGCCGCGTGATGCGGCGGGCCCGGAGAGCAGGTCGGTGAGAAAGGCCGTCTCCTCGATCGTGTCCAGGCCGTGGGTGACGACAACGCCGTCGAACCCCTCGTCGAGCAGGGCCGTACGGGCACGCCGGGCCAGCCGCAGCATGGTGGAGGGCGAGGTGTCCCAGCTCGGCTCGGCCTGGACGTCCTCGGTCACCACCTCCACGCCGAGGTCGTCCGGTATGGCCGCCAGCAGGTCGGCGGCCGTCGCGAGCCCCGGGCGGCCGGTGTGACGGGCGTACGCCATGACGTCGCCCGTCGCGACGAGCAGGACGCGTCCGGTCACGACGCGTCGTCCTCGGCGAGTTCGGCGACTCCGGCGTGCCGCTCCAGCCGCTCGATCCGCCGCAGGAGCGGAGCGATCTCCTGACGGACGACCGCCGCCACGGCCTGCACGGCGCTCTGGGAGGCGGCCTGAGGGGCGGCCTGGGAGGCCGTCTGGGAGGCCGCCTGGGAGGTGGTGGCGTCCTGCCCCTGGGCCCGGAGGTGGACGTAGCCGGCGAGCGCCGCGGAGACCGCTCGCCGTGTGAGGCGGGGCTCGGCGCCCCGCGCCCGCAGCACCTGCCCGGCGATCCCGTCGGGCTCCGCGACCAGGCCGAGCAGCAGGTGTTCGCACCCGATGTAGTTGTGCCCCAGCGAATGGGCCTCGGTGACCGCCAGTTCGAGGGCGTTGGCCGCGGCCGCGTGGAACCGGCTCGGACCGTCCTTCCGCGCTCCCTCGTCCCCGGTCCGTTCCGCGTCCCCGATCCGTTCCGCGTCCCCGGTCCGTTCCGCGTCGGCGGTCCGTTCCGCGTCGGCGGGTACGGACGGACGGCGGCTCGCGAGGTCGCGTTCGAGCAGGGCGGGCTCGATCTCCATGGCTCGCAGGACGTGCAGGGCGAGGTTCTGCCCCTCGGCCAGCATCGCGGCGAGCAGGTGCTCGGTGCCGATGCCGGAGGCGTCCTCAGCCCGGGCCCGTTCCAGCGCCAGCCGGAAGACGGCGCGGGTCCTGGGCGTGAAGTGCGACAGCCGGGGATCGTCGATCTCGAAGTCGCCGAGGATGCTCTCGCGGATGGCGGCCACCCGGCGGACCGCCTGCTCCAGCGCCCGCTGGCAGATCGCGGACACCGGGAGGGCCGCCTCCTTGACCGCCTCGGCGAGATCGTCCGGCAGATACACGTTGATCTTGGGCATGCCCCATTAGTACCCCCAATGGGGTTACGCGTCTACCCCCAATCTCGCGGCGTCAGGGAAGCGTGACGTAGTCGCCGAGGAACTCCCGGACGGAGGCGGTGTCCAGGCGGTAGTCGACGTTGGTCGACTGACAGGCGTCGTCCTTTCCGCTGATCGTCGTCGCCACGAGCAGGTTCGAGTCGGGGCCTCCGAGGTAGTTGGGGCCGCCCGAGTCGCCGTAGCAGGTTCCGCCCTCGCCGCGGGAGGAGTTCGGCGACAGTTCGAGCCACTTGCCGCTGAGGTGCTTGAAGGAGATGGACGTCTGGCTGCGCGTGTCGGTGTAGTGGTACCGCCATCCGTGCCGCTTCTTCGTGGGGTCCACGGAGCCGTAACCGACCGGGGTGAACCGCGCGGTCTGCAGGCTGCCGTCGGCCTTGAGCTGATCGAGCAGGCCCAGCGGAGGCAGCTTGGCCGGCGCGATGCCGGTGACGGGCTCGGAGAAGACGACGACCGCCATGTCGTGGACATCGCTCTCGCCCGTGTATCTCGGATCGGGCACATAGCGACCGGTGTAGAGCTTTGCCCCGGGCTGATAGCGGCCGGCGAAGGAGACCCGTGCGGTCTTCTGCTCCTCATGCCCGCAGTGGGCTGCCGTGAGGAAGACGGTCGGGGAGATGAGGGTGCCGGTGCAGTACGCCCACGTGCCGTCGCTTTCCGGCGTGTCGCCGATGAGGGCGCCAACCTCCGGGTGACCGGTCTTATCGACCGAGCCGTGGGTGATGGCCGACGCGGGCGAGGCGATACCTGCCATCAAACCCGCAAGAATCATGACAAAAGGGACGAAACGCATGCACGAATGTATCCGAGCATGGGTTCCGTATGACAAACCAGACGAAAAGATCTACCGACCGGCCGCCGAACTTCCCGCATCAATGTCCGTCATCGGCGGATGAGCCGGCCGGTGACCGCTCGGCCGGCCCGCCGGCACCCGGACACACCGCGGGAGGCGCTCGCCACAGACTCGCCGTACAAGCGGCGACCGCCCCTCCAGCCCAAGGAGGAGCGGCCATGGTGATGCGGCCCGGGTCGCCTACCCCGGCATCCGGCCGTGGTGATCCCAACCGCAGTGGTCCGGACCGTGGTGGTCCCAACCCCGGTGATCCCGACCATGGCGATCCCAGCCATGGCGATGGGGACCAGGGTGATCGCAGCCGCAGTGATCACGACCGTGGTGATGCGGGCCGTGCCCGTCGTCCTGCGGCGAGGCCGCCACCGCCGCAGCCGCGAGACCGGAGACCGCCGAGGGCGAAGCCAGGGCGCCCTGAGCCGGCCACAGCACGAGCGCGCCGAGAAGGGCCGCACCTAAAATGCCGCATCGTTTCCCGTACATGTGATTCCTTCCGGCCGAGCCCCTACAGCGCCCACGCCAGCATCCGGAAGCATCTCGAATCGGACACACGAGACCATTCCCCGTCTATGCGGTCATAGGTGCACCAGTCGTCAAATTGGCATCTCGAGTTGCCCCCGCAACTCCAAAGACACTCAGCCGGCCGAGCCATCCTCGTAGTGCTCGTGCTCCTGGTGCGCCGTGGTGAAGCGGCCGATGAGCTCAGCCGTCGAGCGTTCCGGCAGCGCATCGCCGACGTGCTGGGCGAGGAGCGAAGTTGCAGGCACACGCACGGCACACGCCGCACGGCACACAACGGGCACATGCACGGGCACAGCTTCCCGTGGACGCTCGCCTCCAGCCGTGAACAACCGGATGGCCACGATGGGCCCGTGACCACGCTCCCCCAGGTCACGGGCTGATTGGTCGAGGCGGCGCACAGTGCCCCCGGTGGGACTCGAACCCACACCACAGCCCTTTTAAGGGGCTTGCCTCTGCCATTGGGCTACGGGGGCGCCGCGATCATATGTCACGGATCACTCCTCTGTAAGCAAGTTACGTCTTACGCGGCTTGTCCCCCTTTCCACAGCGCGTGAACGGGGCCCCTTTCCGCCACCCGGTCAAGGTCCGGGAGACCGTCCGCACCTTCTCCCCCGTCCACCACACCAGCATGGCAGAGCGCAGGAACACGCATCGGCCCGGCGGGGTGCGCCGCCGGGCCGTGTGCGTGTCCTGGGTCGTGCCGTCGATCCGTCCGCGCCGAGCGGGTCAGCGCTTGGGGCCGCTCTTCGCGGCCGCCTTGAACTCGTCGCGCGGGTGCTCGATCTCGCCGAGGGAGATCGTCTCTCGCTTGAAGAACAGCGACAGCGTCCAGTCCATCACCACGCGGACCTTCCGGTTGACCGTGGGGACCCGCGACAGGTGGTAGGTGCGGTGCATGAACCAGGCCGGGAAGCCGCGCAGCTTCACGCCGTAGACGTTCGCGACGCCCCGGTAGAGGCCGAGCCCGGCGACCGACCCGGCGTACTTGTGCCGGTAGTCCTGCAGCTTCTCCCCGCGCAGGTACGCCGTGATGTTGTCGCCGAGGACCTTCGACTGCCGTACGGCGTGCTGGGCGTTGGGCGCGCAGTACTGGCCGGGGTTGGTCACGTCGGGCACGCCCGCGATGTCACCGGCGGCGAAGGCGCCCTTGACGCCCGCGACGGTCAGGCGCGTCGTGGTCTTGATCCGGCCGCGCTCGTCGAGCGGCAGGTCGGTGGAGTTGACGATCGGGCTCGCCTTGACGCCGGCGGTCCAGACGATCGTGGCCGACTCGAACTCGTCGCCGTCGGAGGTCTTGACCAGGCCGCCCTCGCACGACTGGAGGAACGTCTCCATCTTGAGCTCGATGCCGCGCTCGCGCAGCTGCTCGGCGGTCCACTCGCCCATCTCGGGGCCGACCTCGGGCAGGATGCGGTTGGACGCCTCGATCAGGACCCAGCGCAGGTCCTTCTTGTCGATGCTCGGGTAGTACTTGATCGCGTCCTCGGTCATGTCCTCCAGCTCGGCGAGGGCCTCGATGCCCGCGAAGCCGCCGCCGACCACGACGAAGGTCAGCGCGCGGCGGCGCACGTCCTCGTCGTCGCTCGACTCGGCCCGGTCGAGGAGGGCCAGGACCCGGTTGCGCAGCGCGATGGCCTCGCCGACGGTCTTGAAGCCGATGGCCGCGTCCTCCAGGCCGGGGATCGGCAGCGTACGCGAGATCGAGCCGGCCGCCATGACGACGACGTCGTACTCGATCTCCCGGGACTGACCGGCGGCGGGCTCGAAGGTCAGCGTACGGGCCTCGTGGTGCACCTTGGAGACCTTGCCGTTGAGGATGCGCACCTTGGGCAGCACCCGGCGCAGCGGGGCCACGACGTGGCGCGGCGAGATGTTGCCGGCCGCCGCCTCGGGAAGGAACGGCTGGTAGGTCATGTACGACTGCGGGTCGATGAGCGTGATCCGCACGCTGCCGTCGCGCAGCTCACGGCGGAGCGTGCGCTGGAGACGAAGAGCCGTGTAAAGGCCCACGTACCCACCGCCGACGATGACGACGTGCTTCCAGTTGCGGTCTGCCACGACTGCCCTCCCAACGCTTGTGAAAGCATTCACAAGCCTACGTCACGAGTCGGCAACCGCACCAACCCGCCAGGGCCAAAGTCCAGTGATTTTCCCCACTTCGTCATCTCTTGACGACATTTCTCAGGAAAAATCCCGCAATCTTCCGTCAGTGATCGACTTCACACTTGTGAAATGCTTCACAAGGTGCTTCCCAGGGCGGCGGCGCGGGCGAAGACCGCGTCGAGCATGTCGGCGGTGACCCGGCCGGTGAAGGTGTTCTGCTGGCTCGGGTGGTAGCAGCCGATGAGCGTGACCGGAGCCGCACCGTAGGAGACGGGCACCTCCACGGCGTGCCCGAACGGCGGCCTGCGGGACGGCAGCGTGAACCCCGCCTCGCGCAGCGCCGGCCACACCGCCTGCCAGGCGAAACCGCCGAGCGCCACGATCACCCGGGTCGTGCCGGCCACCAGCGCGAGCTCCCTGGCGAGCCAGGGGAAGCAGGTGTCGCGCTCCTCCGGAGTGGGCTTGTTGGCGGGCGGCGCGCACCGCACCGCCGCCATCATCCGGGCGCCGATCAGCCGCTGCCCGTCGCCCGCGTGGACGCTGGTCTCCTGCGCGGCGAGCCCGGTGCGGTGCAGCGACGCGAACAGCCAGTCGCCGCTGCGGTCCCCGGTGAAGATCCGGCCGGTCCGGTTGCCGCCGTGCGCGGCGGGGGCCAGCCCCACGATGAGCGTGTGCGGCGCCTCGTCGCCCCACCCCGCGATCGGCCGGCCCCAGTAGGTCTCGTCCGCGAACGCCCGCCGTTTGACGTCGGCGACCTCCTCCCGCCACTCGACGAGACGCGGGCAGGCGCGGCACACCGACTGCCTCGCGGTCAGGTCGGTCAGCGTACGGCTCTCGGCGGCCAGTTTGGCGACCTCGTGGGCGTCGTGGGCGACGGGGGTGTCCGGGCAGGCAGGGTCACCCGGCCAGCCGGAACCGGGAGGAACGGAGCTCATGACACCGATCGTGCCAGGTGAAGGGGGATGCACCGGACCGCCGGGGCCGCCACGACGAGCGGCGCGAGCGCGAGGCGGCGCCGGTTCGCGGCACCGGCGCGTGTAATGAGGAGGTCACACCGAGGAAGATTCCAATCTTTTCCGTCCTGCCGGAGGTGGGTACGTACGGCCCGTGTCCACCGACTCATTCCCCCCGCTGTTCGGCCCGGCGTTCGACGCCGACCCCTACCCCGCCTACGACTGGCTGCGCAGGAACGCGCCGGTGACCCGCGTGCCGCTGCCCGGCTGCGAGGCGTGGCTGGTCACGCGGTACGAGGACGCCGTGACCGCGCTGACCCATCCCGCCCTCGCCAAGGACCCGGCGGCCGGCTCGCCCGAGTGGCGGGCCGCCTCTCTCGGCCTGCCCCTGGACCACCGGCCCGGGCTCGCCCGCCACATGATCAACGCCGACGGAGCCGACCACGCGCGCCTGCGGCGACTCGTGAGCGCGGCCTTCACGCCCCGGCGGATGGCGGGGCTGCGGACGCGGGCGCTGGAGGTGACCGACGCGCTGCTCGACCGCCTCGACGGCCCGGAGGCGGACCTCATCGCCGGCCTCGCCTATCCCCTGCCGATCACGATCACCTGCGATCTGCTCGGCGTGCCGGAGGAGGACCGCGCCACCTTCCACCACCACGCCTCCGTCATCGACTCGGCGGCGATGTCCGAGGTGGAGGAGATCACCCGCGCCACGGACGCCCTGGAGAGCTTCCTGGCCGACCTGGTCGAGCTCAAGCGCTCACGGCCGGGCAACGACCTGCTCACCGACCTCGTCCGGAGGTCCAACCAGGGCGAGATCGACAAGGACGAGCTGACCTCGACCGCCTTCCTGCTGCTCATCGCCGGCCACGAGACGACCGTGGCGCTGATCGGCAACGGCCTGCTCGCGCTGCTGCGGCATCCCGGCCAGGCGGCGGCTCTGCGCGCCGACCTCTCCCGGCTGCCCGACTTCATCGACGAGATGCTGCGCTACGACGGTCCCGTACGGAACGCCACCTGGCGGTTTCCCACCGAGCCCGTGGTCATCGGCGGCCAGGAGATGCTGCCCGGGGAGCCCATCCTCGTCTCGCTGCTGGCGGCCAACCGGGACCCGGCGGCGTTCGCCGACCCCGACGCGTTCTCCCCCGGCCGGATCGGCGAACCGCACCTCGCCTTCGGCCGGGGGCCGCACTACTGCGTCGGCGCGGCCCTGGCCAGGGTGGAGGGAGAGGCCGCGATCGGCCGGGTCCTGGAACGGTTCCCCGATCTGGCCCTCGCCGCCGACCCCGCCGAGCTGAGGTGGTGGCCCAGCGCCATCATGCGCGGCCTGTTCTCGCTCCCGGTCCGGTTGCACGGCTGACGTCCCGCCCCGGCTCCGTCCGCCTACGGAGCCGGCGGTGTGGACAAATAGTCTACGCGCAGATAATCTCTGCGTACCCCATTGAGTGAAGGAGCCCGGCATGTGGGAGTACGAGCACAGCGTGGAGACCGTCGCGAGCGCCGGCGTGGTCTGGCGGCTCTGGTCGGACATGGCGGCGTGGCCGCGCTGGAACGACGGGATCGAGAGCATCGAGATCAACGGGCCGTTCGCCGTCGGCACGACGTTCACCATGACCCCGCCGGGGGACGAGCCGATCCGGATGCGCCTGGTCGAGATCGAGCCGGGCAAGTGGTTCACCGACGAGATGGACGCCGGAGACTTCGTCGTACGGACCGTGCACCGGCTCGAACCCGCGGACGGCGGCACCAGGATCGTCTACCGGACGGAGATCACCGGCCCGGCCGCGGACGAGGTCGGTCCGCAGCTCGGCCCGGCCATCACCGCCGACTTCCCCGACGTGCTGGCCGCGCTGGTGCGGCTGGCAGAGGAGGGCTAGACCATGCCGCCGCTGGACCCCGAGGAGAGCCCGGGGTTCCTGCTGTGGCACGCCACGCTCCGCTGGCAGCGCGACATCGCCGCGGCCCTCGCGCCGCTGGATCTCACCCACGTGCAGTTCGTCCTGCTGGCCAGCACGTGGTGGCTGAACTCCCACGGCGACGATCCCAACCAGCTCACGCTGGCCCGGCAGGCCGGCACGGACGTGAAGATGACCTCTCAGGTCATCCGCAAGCTGGAGGCCAAGGGCCTGGTCCTGCGCGAGGTCGACCCCGCCGACACCCGGGCCAGGAGGCTGCGGGTGACCGAGCGCGGCGCCGCCCTCGCGCGGGAGGCCGTCGCCGTGGTCGAGGGGGTGGACCGGGCCTTCTTCCGGCCCGTCTCCGACCGCACGACGCTCCTGACCATGCTGCGCGCGCTCGGGTCCGGCTGACTCTGTGTTTCCCTATCGCCGTCGGTGGGTCGGCTCCGCCGAGGGGGACGGCTCGGCGGAAGGCGACGGTGAGGCGGACGGTTCCGCGGCGGGTGCCGGGGAGGCCGTGGCGTCCGCGGGCGTCGGCGTGACGGGCACGCAGGTCGCCTCCGGTTGGGTGGGATCGACGCGCTGCTCCACGGGCTTCAGCGGCAGCGGATAGGCGTTGCGGATGGGCGGCTCCCCGTCGCAGGGGATGACGAGCTCCTGGTCGAAGCCCTGCTCCAGCATGATCGGGTTGCCGTCCTGATCGTAGAGCCGGACGTTGTGCAACGGCGTCCCGTCCTCCGCGTACGGGAAGATGTTGTAGACGTCCCCCTCACCCAGCGAGGACACCCTCTCCACCCGCATCCCCGGCGCGTACGCATCCGGCTCGGGGCCGTAGTCGAAGGCCACGCTGCGCGACGACGTGCTCGGGACGTCGGCCATCGCCGTGATCACGAGGACCGCGGCCAGCAGATTGGCCCCGAGCAGCAGCACGCGGCCCCAGCGCGACCGCCGCGTACGGCCCCGCCGGCCCAGCCACACCGACCCCCAGATCACCGCGAGCGTGAACACCCAGGCGGGGATGTCGCCGGGGATCAGCCCAGGGGCGCTGATCGGCGCGAGCACGGCCAGCGCGAGCGCGTAACCCCGCAGCACCCACCACGCGGGGCGCAGCTCCGGGGCGAAGACGGCGGCCTGACGGTAGGGCGGGAGCACGAGCAGCCGCGTGTGAACGCGCCGGACGGCTCCGCTCACCCGCTCGCGCAGCCGCCCGCCCAGCGAGGACCGGCCGCCCGACGGCCGCCCGCCGTAGGCGGCCCGCAGCTCGGCCGCGTACGCCTCGGGGCTGCCGAGGCGTTCCTCCAGCGACATGCCCGGCTCGGCGGCGACCTCGGCGAGATGCTCGTCCAGGTCCTCCAGCAGCGCGTCCCTGTCGCGGGCGGGGAGATCGGCGAGCGCCTCGCGTACGGCGGCGGCGTAGTCCTGGGGCGTCAGTGGGGGATTCATCCCGGATCGACCTCCTTGAGCAGGTCGTTCATGGTGGAGGCGAAGGACGTCCAGGTCTTCGCCGAGGTCTGGAGGAGCGAGCGGCCCACGTCGTTCAGGCCGTAGTACTTGCGGTGCGGCCCCTCGTCGGAGGCGACCACGTAGGAGGTGAGCGCTCCGGCCTTGAAGAGCCGCCGCAGCGTCCCGTACACCGAGGCGTCGCCGACGTCCTCCAGCCCCACCTCACGCAGGCGGCGTACGACGTCGTATCCGTAGCTGTCGCGCTCGGCGAGCACCGCGAGGACCGCCATGTCGAGGACTCCTTTGAGGAGCTGGCTACTGTCCACGCACCGCACAGTACTACGCAATGCACAGTAGCGGCAAGATCGGGCCCGCGAGGGGCCGGACCGAAGGGGGTCAGGTGGTGAGGGACCAGGCGATGCCGTCGAGGATGTCGTGCTCGCTGACCACGACCTCGGAGAAGCCATAGCGGCGGACGATGCGGTCGAGGATGAGCGCGCCCGCGCCGATGACGTCCACCCGGCCCGGGTGCATGACCGGGATGGCCGCCCGCTCGTCGTGCGTCATGCGCAGCAGCCGCGCGGACACCTCGTGGACCCGCTCGGCGGGAATGCGCGAGTGGTGGATGCGCGCCGGGTCGTAGGCGGGCAGATCGAGCGCGATCCCGGCGACCGTGGTGACCGAACCCGCCAGGCCGACCAGCGTCCGCGCCGTGCGCACGGGGACGCTCTCCTCGACCCGATCCATGGCCGCCTCGATGTCGGCGACGGCCGCCTCCACCGTCCCGGCGCTCGGCGGGTCGTCGCGCAGGTGACGCTCGGTCAGCCGTACGCAGCCGATGTCCACCGAGAGCGCGCCCTCGACGGACCGCGAACCGACGACGAACTCGGTCGAGCCACCCCCGATGTCCACCACCAGATAGGGGGTCTCGGCCTCGGCACCGTAGTGGGCCAGGCCCCGGGTCGCGCCGGTGAAGGACAGCCGCGCCTCCTCGTCACCGGTCACCACCTCGGGCTCCACGCCGAAGATGTCCCGTACGCCGGAGACGAAGTCGGCCCGGTTGGCGGCGTCGCGGGTCGCCGAGGTGGCGACCACGCGGACCGGCACGGGCCCGTCCGGGGAGTGCTCCCTGATCAGCTTGGCGTATCCGCGCATCGCCGTGAACGTCCGCTCCAGGGCCTCCGGCGCGAGCCGTCCCGTACGGTCGACGTCCTGGCCGAGCCTGACGATCTCCATCCGCCGTTCGACGTCGGTGAGGTCGTCGCCAGAGATGTCCGCGATGAGAAGGCGGACCGAATTGGTCCCGCAATCGATGGCCGCGACCCGATTCGTCTTCACGCTCATCCCCTCCGGCCTCCGGCCGGCTCCCCGCGCCATGACGGCGCTTCCGTCTCGGTCCCGCGCCCGGCCGGGCTCATGACTGCTCTTCGGATTTCTCCACGACGACCTTCTCCACGACGACGCAGGGGCCGCCGGCCCACCAGTCGGGCAGCGCGTCGAGGGCCTCCCGGCCGAACGGGTTGGCCCCCGGCGCGGCCAGCTCGTGGGCGACCAGCGCGTGCAGGCACTTGACCCGGCCCGGCATGCCGCCGGCGCTCTGCATGTCGCGCGGCAGCGGCTCCAGGCCCTCCTCGTCGGCCGCCCGGTCGCGGCGGGCGACGTAGTCCTCGTGGGCCGCCCGGTAGGCCTCGGCCAGCTCGGGGTCCTCGGAAAGCCGGGCCTGCATGCTCCTCATCAGGCCGGACGACTCCAGCGTGCCGATCGCCGAGGCGGCCTTCGGGCAGGTCAGGTAGAACAGCGTGGGGAACGGCGCACCGTCGGGCAGCCGGGGCGCGGTCTCCAGCACGTCGGGCAGCCCGCAGGGGCACCGGTGGGCGACGGCCCGCACCCCGCGCGGCTGCCGCCCGAGCTGCGCCCGCGCCGCCGCCAGGTCCGCGGGGTCCACCCGGCCTGCCTGGCCCACGTGGTCCGCCCGGTCGTTCGCCACGTCGATCTCCTCGCCCTTCACGCTTTCCGCCATGCCGTTCCCAGGGCGTCCGCGATCCTCATCCCGCCGACGCCGACGCCGACGCCGACGCAGACGCAGACGGGGACCGGGACGGGGACGCCGCCGGTGCGGGGCTCTGCCGCGCCGCGGGTGCGCCGGGCCGCCCCTTGTCCGCCGCCTCGAATGACCGCCAGAGAGTGAGGTACCAGGCGGGCCGCTCCGGCTGCCTGGTCCCCGCCTTGGCGGCGGCGGTCCCGGCCGTCTCCTCGTCGAGCACCTGGTAGCAGTCCGCGCCCGGCTCGCAGTAGAACAGCCGCTCCTTGGCCAGGCGCTTGATGTACTCCGGATCCTCCAGCCGCCGGCGCCGCTCCTCCAGGTTCTGGAGCTTGCGCAGCGCGTTCGCCTGCTGCTCCTCCAGCTGGGCGATCTGCCGGCGCTGGGCGACGTACTCCCGCACGGGGTAGGCCAGGCTCATGGCGATGGCGCACACGACGACCGCGAGGATCGCCGCGCGCCCGGTGAGCTGCGGCCGCTTCGCCGCCACGAAACCACCCCTCCCGGTCGGTCAGCGCATGGCCCGGTCAACGGCCACACTAACCGCCGTCCCGGCCGTACACGCCCGGACGGGCACGACGTCGCCGCGCCGGTGTCCGGAACGTGTCCAGCCGGGCTTCCCCCGCGTGCCGCCCGCTATCCCCGGAAGCGCGGGAAGGCGGAGCGACCGGCGTACCGCGCCGCGTCGTCGAGCAGCTCCTCGATGCGCAGGAGCTGGTTGTACTTGGCCACCCGGTCCGAGCGGGCCGGAGCGCCGGTCTTGATCTGGCCGCAGTTGGTGGCCACGGCGAGGTCGGCGATCGTGGTGTCCTCGGTCTCGCCGGAGCGGTGGCTCATCATGCAGCGGTAGCCGCTGCGGTGGGCCAGGTCGACCGCGTCGAGGGTCTCCGACAGCGTGCCGATCTGGTTCACCTTCACCAGCAGGGCGTTGGCGGCGCCATCGGCGATGCCGCGGCCGAGCCGCTCGGGGTTGGTGACGAACAGGTCGTCGCCCACGAGCTGGACCTTGGCGCCGAGCGACGTGGTGATGGCCTTCCAGCCCTCCCAGTCCTCCTCGTTCAGCGGGTCCTCGATGGAGACCAGCGGGTAGGAGCGGACCAGGTCCTCGTAGAAGGAGATCAGCTCGGCGGCCGACAGGCCCTTGCCGTCGATCGTGTAGACGCCGTCGTTGTGGAACTCGCTGGCCGCGACGTCGAGCGCGAGCGCGATGTCCTGGCCCGGCGTGTATCCGGCCTTCTCGATCGCGACCATGATCAGGTCGAGCGCGTCGCGGTTGGACGGCAGGCTGGGAGCGAAGCCGCCCTCGTCGCCCAGGCCGGTGGCGTAGCCCTTCTCCTTCAGCACGCTCTTGAGCGTGTGGTAGGTCTCGGCGCCCATGCGCACCGCCTCGGAGAACGTCTCGGCCCCGATCGGCGCGATCATGAACTCCTGGATGTCCACGTTGGTGTCGGCGTGCGCGCCACCGTTGAGGATGTTCATCATCGGCACGGGCAGGATGTGCGCGTTCGGCCCGCCGACGTAGCGGAACAGGGGCAGGTCGGCGCTGTCGGCGGCGGCCTTGGCGACGGCCAGCGAGATGCCGAGGATGGCGTTGGCCCCGAGGCGAGCCTTGTTGGGCGTGCCGTCCAGGTCGATCATCGTCTGGTCGATGAGACGCTGCTCCTCGGCGTCGAACCCGATGAGCTCGTCGGCGATCTCGTCGGTCACGCCGAGGACGGCCTTCTCGACACCCTTGCCGAGATAGCGCTTCTTGTCCCCGTCGCGCAGCTCGACGGCCTCGAACTGACCGGTGGAGGCGCCACTCGGAACGGCGGCGCGGCCGGTGCTGTAGTCGTCCAGGAGTACCTCGACCTCGACCGTGGGGTTCCCACGGGAGTCGAGGATCTCGCGGGCGGTGATGGCCTCGATGGCAGCCACGAACGCTCCTAGCAAAATGGCGGGCGGTTTGCCACCCGAGCCTATCGGTCCCTACTACTCGGTACGGCGCAGGGCCACCCGTTCACGGCGTGTTCGATGGACCGCGAGCCAGGCACGGCCGGGCACCGCCGGGGCGCGGCCGGAGTGGCAGGCGCGGCCGGATCAGCCGAGGCCAGGAGTGGCGGGGCCGGCCGTGCTCTCCCACTCCTCCACGCGCCGCCGATACTCCCTGGCCGCCGCCCTCAGCTCGGCCTCGGGGTCGAGCCCCGCGTCCTGGGTCTCCCGTACGAGCGCGAACAGGCGGGCGCCGGCGGGCGGGGTGAGGTCGCCGGCGAGAGAGGCGGGCGCCCCGGCCCGGCCGGCCCGGCGCAGGAGCTGGGCGGCCAGGGAGATCGCCGGCTGGCCCATGGGCACGCCGCTGAGCACCGTGGGGGTCTCCCCCTTGGCCGCCCGCTCGGCCGCCTTGATCGTCTCCCAGTTGTCGCTGACCTCACCGGCGCCGGAGACCTCGACCTCCGCGAAGACGTGCGGATGGCGGCGGACCAGCTTCTCCACGATCCCGGCGGCGACGTCGTCGATGTCGAAGCCGTCCCCGGCCGTCCCCTCCGGGCCCATCCGTTCCTGCGCCAGCCGAGCATGGAACATCACCTGGAGCAGCAGGTCGCCGAGCTCCTCGCGAAGCGGCGGGCCGTAGTCGCCCTCGTGGATGGTCTCCAGCACCTCGTAGGCCTCTTCGACCAGGTAGGGCACCAGCGACTCGTGGGTCTGCTTGCGGTCCCACGGGCACTCGCGGCGCAGCCGGTCCATGACCTGGACGAGATCGAGCAGCCGGGCGCCGGGCAGGTCGTAGGAGCCGGGGACGACCTCGATCTCCGGCGGCTCGTCCAGGGAGATCGCGGCGTGGCCGACCGCGCGCATGAAGTCCTCGTCGCCGTCCTGCGCGGCCAGCCACACCACCGTCCCCGTACGGCTCTCGCGGGCGATCGCGCCGGGATCGGGGGTCACCACCTCGACCCGGACGCCGGCCTCGTCGAGATAGGGCAGGTAGGGGTGGTCCGGGGTGCCGGTGAGCACCCGCCCTCCGGTGAGGGCCTTCCACGCCGCGGGCGCGAGCAGGCCCGGAGCGACCCGGGGCGAGGTGGTCACCACGATCAACGCCATGGCCTCAGCCTAGAGGCCGCCGACTCCGGTGTCGCCGGGCCGCCGACCATACCGCACAGGCGCGTCAGAGGGCACAGCAGGCCGACCGCCCGGCTGTGTGGTCCGGGCGGCTCGGACGCCGGTGGTTCGGGAGGTCGCGGCTCGGCGGGCCCGGGCTCAGCCGGCCGCGCCCGCGGCGGCCCCGCCCGCCGTGGCCGCGCTCGACGAGCCGAAGCGGTCGTCGGCGACGAAGCCCTGCTGGAGGTCGAACTTGCCGTAGCGCGGGCTGTACTGCACCGGCACGGTCGAGTCGGCCTCCTCGATGACCTTCTTCAGGGCGGCCTCCTGGCTCGCCTGGTCCTGACCGGCGCCGGACCGCTGCGCCAGCTTGTTGCGGACGATGACGGCGCGGATGAAGCCGCGGCCCTCGTCCAGCGGGACGCCGTTGGCCAGCAGCACCTTGTTGAACTGGTCCCAGCCGCCCTGCGCCGTGGCGACGTCGTCGACCTCCCGGTCGGTGGCCGTGACGCCCTTGCGCCGGCCGAGCTCCTGGAACTGCCTGCTCGTGGTCATGTTGAGCAGGACCGTCTGCGGCAGCGAGAACGCCAGCTGGAGCTGCTCCTCGGGGATCTTGTTGGCGGCCAGGTCGGCGCGCAGCGCGCGGACCTCGTCGTTCAGCTCGCTGGAGCTGATGCGATCCTTGCCCACGATGGCCGCGGAACCCGCCTGCACGGGGCCGCCGCACGCGGTCACGGCGATCCCCGCCGCCGCAAGCGCCACGGCGACGCGCACTCGATACGACTTCACGGACGATCCTCCCGAACGACACCGGCCACGCGTTTGATGACAATTTCGCGGGTCACTGTACCCGCATCGGCTCCAGGAACAGGGCCTCGACCAGGTCCCCACACCATTTCAGCAGGTCGAGGTCGCGTAGTGGCTGACCGCCGATCGGCTTGGTCTTGGGCACCGGCACGAGCAGGATGCCCGTCGCCTGCTTCCAGATGGAGCGGGGATAGAGCCGCTGCAGCCGCACCTGCTGGGAGTCCCTCAGCTCCACGGGCGCGAACCTGATCTGCTGGCCCTGCAGCGTCACGTCGGTCAGCCCCGCCTTGCGGGCCTTGATCCGGAAGCGCGCCACCTCCAGCAGGTTGTCCACCTCCTGGGGCGGCCTGCCGTACCGGTCGGTGAGCTCGTCGCGGACGGCCGTGATGTCGTCCTCCGAGCCGATGGCCGCGATCCGCTTGTACGCCTCCAGGCGCAGCCGCTCGGAGGTGACGTAGTCGTGCGGCACGTGGGCGTTGATCGGCAGCTCGACCTTGACCTCGGGCCGCTCCTCGACCTTCGCCTCGCCCGCGAGCTTGGACTTCTGCTCCTGGACGGCCTCGGCCATCATGCGGACGTACAGGTCGAAGCCGACGCCGGCGATGTGGCCGGACTGCTCGGCCCCGAGGATGTTGCCCGCGCCGCGGATCTCCAGGTCCTTCATCGCGACGTACATGCCCGCGCCCATCTCGGTGTGCTGGGCGATCGTGGCGAGCCGCTCGTGCGCGGTCTCGGTCAACGGCGACTCGGGCGGGTAGAGGAAGTAGGCGTAGCCGCGCTCGCGGCCCCGGCCGACCCGGCCGCGCAGCTGGTGGAGCTGCGACAGGCCGTAGTTGTCCGCGCGGTCCACGATGAGCGTGTTGGCGTTGGGCACGTCCAGGCCGGATTCGACGATCGTGGTGGAGACGAGCACGTCGAAGTTGCGCTCCCAGAAGTCCACCATGATCTTTTCGAGCTGGCTCTCGTTCATCTGGCCGTGCGCGACCGCGATCCGCGCCTCCGGCACCAGCTCGTGCAGCCGCGCGGCCACCTTGTCGATCGTACGGACCCGGTTGTGGACGAAGAACACCTGCCCGTCGCGCATCAGCTCGCGCCGGATCGCCGCCGCGATCTGCTTCTCGTCGTACGGCCCCACGAACGTGAGGATCGGGTGCCGCTCCTCCGGCGGGGTGAGGATGGTCGACATCTCGCGGATGCCGGTGAGGCCCATCTCCAGCGTCCGCGGGATCGGCGTCGCCGACATGGCGAGCACGTCCACCTGCGTGCGCATGTGCTTCATGGCCTCTTTGTGCTCGACGCCGAACCGCTGCTCCTCGTCCACGATGATCAGGCCGAGCTCCTTGAACTTCACCTCGGGCGACAGCAGCCGGTGGGTGCCGATCACCACGTCGACCGCGCCCGTACGCAGGCCGTCGAGGGTCTCCCGCACCTCCGAGTCGGTCTGGAACCGGGAGATCGGCTTCACGGTGACGGGGAAGCTGGCGAACCGCTCGCCGAACGTCGACAGGTGCTGCTGCACCAGCAGCGTCGTCGGCACGAGCACGGCGACCTGCTTGCCGTCCTGCACCGCCTTGAACGCCGCCCGCACCGCGATCTCGGTCTTGCCGTAACCGACGTCGCCGCAGATCAGGCGGTCCATCGGGACGGGCCGCTCCATGTCGCGCTTGACCTCATCGATCGCTTCGAGCTGGTCGCCCGTCTCGGCGTACGGGAAGGCGTCCTCCATCTCCCGCTGCCAGGGGCTGTCGGGGGCGAACGCGTGACCGGGCGAGGCCATCCGGGCCGAGTAGAGCCGGATCAGCTCGCCCGCGATCTCCCTGACCGCCTTCTTCGCCCTGGTCTTGGCCTTGGCCCAGTCGGCCCCGCCCATGCGGTTGAGCGTGGGCGCCTCGCCGCCGACGTAGCGCGTGACCTCGTCGAGCTGGTCGGTCGGCACGTAGAGCCGGTCGCCCCTGGCGTACTCGATCACGAGGTATTCGCGGGTCGCGCCCTGGATCGTGCGCTGCACCATCTCGACGTAGCGGCCCACGCCGTGCTGCTCGTGCACCACGTGGTCGCCGACCTTGAGCTGGAGCGGGTCGACCATGTTGCGGCGGCGCGACGGCAGCCGCCGCATGTCCTTGGTGGACGCCTTCTGGCCGACGAGG
Source organism: Microbispora sp. NPDC046933 (assembly GCF_040644635.1). Taxonomy (NCBI): domain Bacteria; kingdom Bacillati; phylum Actinomycetota; class Actinomycetes; order Streptosporangiales; family Streptosporangiaceae; genus Microbispora; species Microbispora sp. NPDC046933. Next base: position 148,987 of record NZ_JBEYWW010000010.1, read on the forward strand.
TCGAGGTGGGTCACCACGGCGACGTCCGGCGTGACGAAGCCGTGGTCGATGCGGCCGGTCGTGACCTGCACGACGTCCTTCGGCGGCGGACCGTCGAGGGACGGCACCAGCCGCGCCGCCACGTCCACGCCCTTGAGCAGCTCGACCATGCGCTCGGCCGGGCCGTGCCCCTCGCTCAGCAGCACGACGGCCTTGCCCGCGCCCATCCAGCCCTTGATGTCGGCGAGCGCCCGCTGGGTGTCGCCCCGATAGGCCTCGACGTCCTGCGCGTCCAGCTCCACGCCCTCGCCGAAGGGGGCGATGCTCCACCACGGCTGGCCCAGCTCGCGGGCGTGGTCGCGCACCTCCTCGAGCGTGCGGAAGGCGGCCGCCTCCAGGTCGATCGGCGCCTCTCCGCCCGCCGCCGCGGCGATCCAGGACGCCTCCATGAACTCCTGGCTGGTGTGGACCAGCTCGACGGCCCGGCCGCGGATCCGCTCGGGGTCGCAGACGAACACCGCCGACCGGATCGGCAGGTGGTCGAGCAGCAGGTCCATGGCCCCGGCGAGCACGGGCGCGAACGCCTCCATGCCCTCCACCGGCACGCCCTCGGCGAGCTGGTCGAGCACGTCCTTAAGCGCCGGGTGCTCCTCCCCCAGCTCGCGGGCGCGCCGCCGTACATCCTCGGTGAGCAGCAGCTCGCGGCAGGGCGCGGCGAAAAGCCCGTCCTGGGCGACCTCCAGCGAGCGCTGGTCGGCCACCTTGAACCAGCGGATCTCCTCGATCGTGTCGCCCCAGAACTCCAGCCGCAGCGGGTGCTCCTCGGTGGGCGGGAACACGTCGAGCAGGCCGCCGCGCACGGCCACCTCGCCGCGCTTCTCCACCATGTCCACCCGGTGGTAGCCGTTCTCGACCAGCCGGGCCACCACGTCGTCCAGATCGGCCTCGTCACCGGCGCGCAGCCGTACGGGGGCCAGGTCGCCGAGGCCGGCCACGATGGGCTGGAGCAGCGAGCGGATCGGGGCCACCACGACCCGCAGCGGGCCGGCCGCCGGGTCGCCCTCGATCGGGTGCGCCAGCCGCCGCAGCACGGCCAGGCGCTGGCCGACCGTGTCGCTGCGCGGCGACAGGCGCTCGTGCGGCAGGGTCTCCCAGGCGGGGAAGACGGCCACGGAGGTCTCGTCGACCAGGCTCGTGAGCGCGGCGGCGAGATCCTCCGCCTCGCGCCCGGTCGCCGTGACGGCGAGCACCGGCCGTACGCGGGACAGCGCGGCCACGGCGAACGGCCGCAGCGCGGGCGGCGCCACCAGCTCGGCGCCCGGATGGGCGGCCTGCCCGGCGGCGTCGAGCGCGGCGGCCAGCCTGGGTTCGGCGGATACGAGGTCGAGCAGTCCGGAAAGAGACATCGATGCCTTCAAAAGCCCCGTGACAAAGACAGCCGGCGTGCGGACGCGACCCCGTTCATCCGGCCGATCCCCCTTACGGAGGAGATCCGCGAGACGCTCCCAACCGGGCCGCGGCTACCAAGGCTACGCCCTGTTCATTCGCCTCGCTCCGCTCGCTCCTCGGTCCGGACATGATAGGTGACGGCAAATGCGCAACTCTTCGTCGTCAAATGATTACTCTCAGTGGTATGACAGAGGTTCGGTTGTCGTCCGCCGACCAGGACGACGTGTTCAGCCAGCGGATTCGCGAGCAGTGGACCGACCAGCTCGGGCGGCGGCTCGACATCCTCATCGCCGGATGCGGCCGGGGCGGCGCCCTCGACGTGGGGCGCTACGAGCCGAGGATAACGGGGGTGGACGAGGATCTGCCGCCCCTGCGGGCCCACACCGCCAACCGCGGCGACCTGGAGGCGTCCTACCTGGGCGACCTGCGTCTCGTGCCGATCCCGCCCCGCTCCTTCGACGTCGTCTACGTGTCGTTCCTCCTCGAACGCATCCGGCACTCCGAGCTCGTGCTCGACCGGCTCGTGGCCGGGCTGCGCCCCGGCGGGCTGCTGCTGCTGAAGATGCGCGACCGCAAGTCCGCGTACGGCTTCTGCGACCGGGTCACCCCCCGGTGGCTACGGCGGGCGCTGTGGCGCTCCCTCGCCCCGGCCGGGTCCGTGGGGCCGCTTCCCGCGGTCTACGAGCCGCTGGCCTCCCGCGAGGGCATCCAGGCGTACTGCCTGATGCGCGGGCTCATGATCGCCGAGGACTACTCGGCGGTGAGCGGCCCGGCCCGGCGGGGTCCGCACGGCGGTCTGGTCGCCGTGGTCTGCCGTGCCGTGGCCGCGCTCTCGCGAGGCGGGCTCAACGGGACCGAGGACGAGATCACCATGGTGATCCGCCGTCCGCAGAACCACTTCGCCCGCCTCATCTGAGCCGCTCCCTGATCTCCGTTACCTGATCCGCGCTGCTACCTGATCCGCGCTGCTACCTGAGCGTCAGGACCGGCCGCCACGCCCCGGCCTCCTGGCTGTTCTTCCGGTACGCCGCGAGCTGGATCATGTCCTCGCCGTCCACGTTCACCAGGACAAGGCCGTTGTGGAACTCGTTCCCGCACGTGCCCGCGCAGCCGAGCGCGACCAGGCGGCGGTCGTCGGCCCAGGCGAGAAGCTGGAGCACCTGCTGGCGGCCCACGACCTTGCCCGTCACGACCTCGGTGACCTTGGTGGGCATACCGTCGGGGCCGGCGAGCAGCGCGCCGTCGGGCGACACGCCCGCCTTCGACTCCGTCGCGACGTAGCCGGGAGGTGCGTCGTGCGGTCTGCCCTCCAGGTCCAGGAACGCGTCGGGCCAGTCGGAGTTGCTGCGCTCGCGGATCAGGGTGCCGTCGCCGCTCCACTCGAAGTCGCGCCTGACGTTGCTGTTGTCGGTCAGGCAGGGATCGACGGCGTGGAAGTCGCCCGCCGTCGCGCTCGCCACGTCGACGAGGTAGAAGCCGGTGCGGCTGGTGGAGATCGTCTGGAACGGCGGCTGCCGGGGGTCCTCAGGCGTCGCCGCGACCCGCGCCGGGCACCGCCGCTCGTCGACAGACATCATGTCCAGGTCCGGGTAGTCGTCGTAGGCGGTGGCGAGGAGCTGTGTGCCGTCCGGCGACCATGACACGCCGCCCACGGGGTGGTCCACCGGCACCCACGCCCGCACCTGCCGGGTCTCCATGTCGAGGATGCCGATCCTGCGTGCGGGCAGGTCCTTCTCCAGCACCGCCGCCCAGCGCAGGCCGGGCGCGACCTCGGCCCAGCCCCACTCCGTCTTCTCGTACCGGCTCGTCACGGGGTTGAGGAGATACCAGGTCCGGTCGAACAGTTTGCGCCCGGCGAGGGTGCGCCATCGCCCGGTCCAGTACGCCGAGACCGCCACCCGCCCGGCCGCGATCATGGTCGTCGGCGGGGAGTTCTCGGTGTCGGCCAGCACGTCGTCCGCGGGGGTCGTCTGCCGGTACGGCTCGACGGGCACCACCACCGGCGGGCCGCCGACCTGCGAGATCGGCTCATCGGTGAAGAGGGGGATCACGACCAGCGGCACCAGCAGGGCCACGGCCGCCACGACGGCCGCGCACGAGACCGCCCCCGCGAATCTCGTCAGGCGCAGCCGCGACCGGCGGCGCAGCGCGCGATCGGCCAGATCGGCGGGCACTCGAACCTCCCGCGACCACTCCTCCAGCGTTCGCTTCAGCATCCGGGGCGTCATGAGATCACCTCACTCAGGCGCAGGTCGGCGAGTTCCGGCGCGGCCGTCCGCAGCCGGGCGAGGGACCGGTGCGCGGTGCTGCGCACGGTCCCGACGGAGCAGCCGAGGATCCGGGCCACCTCGTCCTCGGGCAGGTCTTCGAGATAGCGCAGCACGAGCACGGCGCGCTGGCGGGGCGTCAGCCGGGCGAGCGCCCGGCGCAGGATCATCCGCAGCTCGGCCTCGTCGGTGCCCGCGCGCCCGGCCGGGTGCTCCGGCACGTCGGCCACGCTGGTCTCGCGCTGCCGCCAGGCGAGCCGCCACCAGCTGATCTGCTGGCGGTACATGACCTGCCGCACGTACGCCTCGGGCTCGTCGAGCCGCCCCCATCGCGTGACGACCTTGGCCAGGGCCGTCTGCAGCAGGTCCTCTGCGGAATGCTGGTCCCCTCCGGTCAGCAGATAGGCCAGCCGCATCAGCGCCGGCGCGCGGGCCGACACGAACGCGCGAAAACGTCGCTCTTCCGCGGCGTCCACGATCACCTCCACGGGTTAATGTCTGCCTGTAGACGCCCTGAGCACCGGCGCGCTATGCGTGCGGTTGCCAGTAGGGTGCGTATCCGACCCATCCGACCCAACCGAGCAGCGCCCCAGACCGAGCTGGACCCAGACCGAGCTGGGACCTCAACCGAGCTGGGACTATCGAGCTGGACCTATCGAGCGGAAACGGAAGCCCATGACCGAGTGGACGCCCGACGCACGTGAGCTGGCCGACCTGGAGCTGCTGCTGTCCGGGGCGTACGCGCCGCTGACCGGCTTCCTCACCTCGGCCGAGGTGGAGAGCGTGGTCGAGCGTGGTCGGCTGCCCGGCGGGGCGCCCTGGCCCGACCCCATCACGATCGCGCTTCCTGACGAGTTCGGGCCCGGCGACCGGGTGACACTCAGGGACCCCGAGGGTGCGGCGGTCGCGGTGCTGACCGTCGTGGAGCGGGACGGCCACCACGCCGCCGGTCCGGTCGAGGCGCTCGACGCCTCTGTGTACGGCCCGTTCGCCCGGCTGCGCCGTACGCCGGAGGAGGTCCGCAAGGACCTGCCGGACGGCGAGATCCTCGCGGTGACCATGCGCGGGCCGCTCGACTCCGCCGCGCTCGACGATGTGGTGGCGACCGCCGAGGAACTGGACGCGGCCGTGCTCCTCATGCCCCTCGTCTTCGGCGAGGGCGGCCCGGCCGTGGTGCGCGCGGCGCTCAAGGCCGCCGAGCGGCTCCCGGGGGCGACGGTGGTCGCGGTGCCGCTCGCGCCGCGTGAGGACACCGAGATCGACCTCGAACTCCGCGAGCACGTGGCCCGCAACTACGGCGCCACCGAGCACTACGCGGGCCCCGCGCCGGTCACCATTCCGGGGCCGCCGCACAAGCGGGGGCTCGTGGTGTTCTTCACCGGCCTGTCCGGCTCGGGCAAGTCGACGATCGCCCGGGGCCTGCGCGACGCGCTGCTCGAACGGGGCGGCCGCACGGTCACCTATCTGGACGGCGACGTCGTGCGGCGGATGTTGTCGGCCGGGCTCACGTTCTCGCGCGAGGACCGCGACCGCAACATCCGCAGGATCGGCTTCGTGGCCGCCGAGGTGGCCCGCCACGGCGGCCTGGCCATCTGCGCGCCCATCGCTCCGTACGCCGCGACCCGGGACGAGGTGCGGGCGATGGTCGAGGAGGTCGGCGGCGACTTCCTGCTCGTCCACGTGGCCACGCCGCTGGAGGAGTGCGAGCGCCGCGACCGCAAGGGCCTGTACGCCAAGGCGCGGGCCGGGCTGATCCCGGAGTTCACCGGGATCTCCGACCCGTACGAGGAGCCGGAGGACGCCGACCTCGTCCTCGACACCACGGACATGACGATCGAACGCGCGGTCGGCGCCGTGCTGAACCTCGTCACCTCGGGCGGCTGGGTCCGCTGAGGCGTCCGCCGAAGGCGCTCAGGAGGGCGGCACCGGCGTGGACGTGAAGCGGGGCAGCCGCCCGAGCTGCGCGAACGCCCGGGTGGCGCCCGGTGTGGTGTCGAATCTGGTGTCTCCCCGGGGCGCCAGCGGCGAGTCGAAGTAGACCAGCGCCTTGATCTGGGGGTATTCCCCGATCTGGCGCCGGACCGAGTCGAAGAAGTCGCGCTTGAACGCGGGCGCCCCGAGCCGCTCGAAGGCGCCCCACTCGGCGACCATGATCGGCTTGGCCGGGAACCTGGCCTGCATCCACCGGTAGAACCCGGGCCAACTCGGCGCGTCGGGCCGGGTCTTGTCGACCAGCCCGGCGAAGTCGCTCACCCGGTCGTCCGCGTACGGGTCGAAGGCCACCCAGTCGACCACGTCGTCGCCCGGGTAGAGCCGGCCGAACCACGGCTTGACCGCCCAGTTGGGCGCGCCCATGTAGGTCATCACGGTCACCGCGTTGCGCACTCCCTGCTGCCGCAGGCGGGTCACCACGTGGCGGTACATCGCGACGTAGTCGGCGGCCGAGTATCCCCCACCCTCGCGCACGTCGTTCTCCGGCTCGTGGTGGATCGTGAGGAAGAACCGGCCGGGGAAGGTGCGCCGGATGTGCTCGGCGAGCCGGTCGACGCGCGCGTCCACCTCGCCCCGCGCGACCTCGGCCCAGGTGTGGTCGAGCGCCGGTTTCCAGTTCACCAGCAGCAGGCGGGGCCCCTTGGCGATCTCCCGCTCCTCGGCGGTCGGGAAGAGCTCTCCGCCCCGGTGGTAGACGTGCACGATGTCGGCCCGGCGGCCCATGCGCCGTTCGGCCAAGTCCACCGCGCGGATCGGGCCGCGCCCGGAGAAGACGTCGGGCGCGATCCCCCACCACGCCCCGCACGTCGGGATGAGCTTGTCCGTGACCGCGCAGGCGACCGGCGTCGTCCCGGCACCGCCGCCCGGCACCGGCCCGCTCGTGGCGGTGCCCGTGCAGGCCGTCGCGCACGCCCCCGCCACCAGTACGGCCACGCCGGCGATGCGTCTCATCGCGCCCCCTTCCTCGGCAGACCTCGCAATGAACGGATGGGCAAACACCATCCCATCAATCCCCGTGGTTTTGGGGGCCGTTTTCCCATCTCACATGTACGGAAATATCCGTTTTCATCGGCTAATTGAGCGGCCATTGCCTGGCGCGAATTCGGCAATAGCAGGGGACGAAACTCCGCGGCGGCTTATAGTTCGAGACCGGATCCCGCCGGACCGCCGCCGGGACCACGAACGCGCCCGGCCGCCCCTCCCTCGTCCCGGGGCCACCGGAGGCCGCGGCCGCGTGACGATCGAGGGCACGGGGAGTTCCATGAGCCTGCCGCCGCACAGCCGCGACCTTTCCGAATACGGCTCTGTGCTCGGGCGCAGGCGCCTGGTCGCCGCCGTCTTCCTGATCGCGGGAGTGGGCGGCGGGGCCGCGGCGCTCGCGGTGACCCCCGAGCGCTACACCGCGGTCGCCCAGGTGCAGGTGCTGCCGACCGGCGCGCAGGAACAGTTCAACGTGCCGAGCTCCCGGCAGCGGGAAACGCTCAACCTCGACACCGAATCACAGGTCGCCCGGTCGGCGGTCGTCTCCGCCCTGGCCGCCGGAATTCTGAAAAATCCGGATCCGGAGGAATTACGGGAGCACGTGACAGTGGACGTTCCTCCCAATTCCGCCATTCTCTCCATTTCTTACTCGGCGTCGGATCCCCGGGCCGCGGCGGCGGGGGCCCAGGCGTACGCGGAGGCGTATCTGCGCAACCGCGCCCGCACCGCCGAGGACGCGATCGGCGCACAGCTCAAGCTGATCTCCGCGCGGTTGCGTCAGGTCGAGGACGATCTCGACGAGGCCACGACCCAGGCGGCGACCACCCGGACCACGACCACACAGGCCACCACCACACAGACCGCGGCGGCCGGGGGCGTGGCGGGGCTGGGGACGGCGCGGCGGCAGGCCGTGCTCGCCCGGCAGGTGGCGGACCTCACGCTGCGCTACGACGCGCTCAAGACCGTCGCGGTGACGCCGGGCACGGTGATCAGCCCCGCCAGACCGCCCACGCGGCCGGCCCATCCGAGCCCTCCGCTCTTCCTCGGCAGCGGCCTGTTCCTCGGCGTGCTCGCCGGGGCGGGGGCCGCGTTCGGCCGCGACCGGCTGGACACCCGCATCCGCACCTGCGCGGATATCGAACGGCTGTGCGGCCTGCCGCTGCTCGCCGAGCTTCCGGCCAGGCCGGATCCGGCGTTGCTCGACGAGATGGCCGCCGCCGTCGCCACGTCCCTGGGCGGCGGGCCCCACCGGCTGCTCCTCGAAGGCGTCGGAGCTGGAAGCACGGTCAGGCCGCTCGCCAAAGGCCTCGGCACCGCGCTGGCGCATCTGGTGCCGGTGACGGTCGTGACCGGCCGGTCCGCCCATCCCGACGCCGCCCTGCTGCTGGTCGGCCTGCGGCGGACGACCTCCCCTGAGGTCGCCCGGGCCGTACGGCAACTCGCCCGGCAGGGCGCCCGCGTGCTCGGCGCCGTCGCCGTACCGCCGGGGTTCGTCGCACCTGTCCCCGAGACCGCGGAGTGGGGCGCATGAGGGCCCCCGGCCCCAGCACCGCCCCGGCGCACGAGCGCGGACGGCGCGCAGCGGACGCCCCGGTACGACTCGGCCATCCCGCACGGGCGGCGCAATCCTGGGCCGGCAACCGGCACCTCGGGGCGGGCGAACCGGAACAGGCCGGCTCGGCGGCAGGCGTCGCCAAGGCGGCGTGGCCGATCGCGGCGCTCCTGCTCGGCTACCCGGTCTGGTGGGCGCTCGGCCTGGGCGGGCTGTCGGTGGTGGTGCTGGCCGCGCCGATGGCGGTAGTGCTGTGGCACAGGCGGCCGATCCGCGCGCCGAAGGGCTTCGGCCTGTGGGCACTGCTGCTGGCGGGCTACCTGGTCAGCGCGCTCGCGCTGGCCGAGACGCCGGACGGCACGTACGGCGAGCTCGCCGCCGGCCGGGTCATCGGCTACCTGATGCGGCTGGCCGTCTACGTCTCGCTCCTGATCATGGTGCTCTACCTGGGCAACCTCACTCACGACGAGCTGCCGCAGCGCACCTTGGTCAGGTGGCTCGGCGTACTGTTCCTGACGGCCGTCGCGGGCGGGCTGCTGGGTGTGCTCGCGCCCGGCTTCGCGTTCACCTCGCCGCTGGAGATGGCGCTGCCGTCGTGGATCGGCGGCAACCCGTTCGTCGCCAACCTGATCCACCCGACGGCGGCGCAGGTGCAGCACGTGCTCGGGCACGCCTCGCCGCGCCCGGAGGCGCCCTTCGAGTGGGCCAACGCCTGGGGCAGCGACGTGTCGGTGCTGGTGATCTGGTTCGTGGTGGGCTGGTGGGCCTACGGCGGGCCACATCGGCGCGCGGCGGCCGTGCTGCTGCTCGCGGTCGCCGCCGTCCCTGTCGTCTACTCGCTCAACCGGGGCCTGTGGATCGGGCTCGGGGTCTCGGCGGCATACCTGGTGATCCGGGGCGGACGCCCCCTCCTGGCCGGAGCGGTCGCGGCCGTCGCGGCGGCGGCGTTCCTGCTGTCGCCGCTGAGCACGATCGTCGCGCAACGGCTGGACAACCCGCACAGCAACGGCATTCGCGCGTTCACGGTCGCGACCACGGTCCGGGTCGCGGCCTCGTCGCCGGTCATCGGCTACGGCAACACGCGCAACGCGTACGGCAGCCACCGCACGGTCACGACGGGCCGCAGCGCGTGGTGCGTGGAGTGCGGCCATCCGCCGCTCGGCAGCGACGGGCAACTGTGGCTGCTGCTGATCAGCCAGGGCTTCGCGGGGGCCCTGCTGTACGTCGCCTTCTTCGCCGGGGCGGTGCGGCGTTACTGGGCGGACCGCACGCCGATCGGCAAGGCGGGGACGCTCGTGATGATCCTCGTGTTGCTCTACATGGTCGTCTACGACGGGCTGATCAGCGCCCTGACCCTGTATCTGATCTCCTTCGCCCTGCTCTGGCGCAACGCCGCCGTGACACCGGACCGGGAGGATGCGCGATGAAGGACGCGGCCGATCGTCTCGGCTACCTGGACGAGGTCATGGACCTGCTGTTCCCCCCTGCCGGGCCCGGCGTCCGGCCTGGCGTGCGCACCGTGCTGCCGCACCGCCTCGTCCCCCGGCGGGTCGTCCCGCGTGCGTGGTGGCACGCCGCGCTGGGCCGCCGCCTGCCCGTCGGCCGCGGGACCGACACGATCGAGACGCACCTGAGCGACGTCCTCGGCCGCCGGATGCGGGTGGTCGTCCACGTCAGGCCCGCTCGCCGGGCCAACCGCAAACCGATCCTGGAGGCGTACGACGAGTCGGGGCTCGCGGGTTTCGTGAAAATCGGCGACTCGGCGCGGGCCAGGCGGCTGGTGCGGTACGAGAGCGAGGTGCTGCGCATGCTCGCCGGTCGGCCGTTGAAGGTCGTCGTGCCGCCCGACGTGCTGTATCACGGCGAGTGGCGGGGCCTTGAGGTGCTGATGCTGTCGCCGCTGCCCGTGACCTCCCGCCGCGTCCCCTCCCGCCTGCTCGTCTCGGCCGCACGGGAGATCGCCGCCATCCGCCCGTACGACGAGGCGGGCTCCGAGGAGGAGGCGGCCTGGCACGGCGACTTCACCCCGTGGAACGTCGCGGCGGCGGCGGACGGGCGGCTGCTCGTGTGGGACTGGGAACGGTTCGCCGTGGGCGTGCCGCTCGGCTTCGACGCCCTGCACCACTTCTTCCATCGGGCGCTGCGCCGGATGCCGCCTGCGGTGGCCGCCCGGTCCTGTCTCGCCCAGGCGGGCGGGCTCCTGGAACCGTTCGGCGTCGACGTGGCCCGGGCACGCCGTACGGCGGCCCACTACCTGGTCGCCCTCGCCGAGCGGCACCACCGCGACGGACACGAGCCGCTCGGGCCGCCCGCCGTCTGGCTGAACCCTCTCGTCGATCCCTTGGAGTCTCTGCTGTGAGGTCCACACTGAAGCACTCGGCGCATGCCGTCTCGTTCGCGGCCGGGAGAGCGACCAGCGGAGGCAGGGTGCTGCCGTCGTTCCTGATCATCGGGGCCCAGCGGTGCGGCACGACCTCGCTCTACCGTGCCCTGTCCCGGCATCCGCTGGTCATGAAGCCGGTGCTGCGCAAGGGCGTCCACTACTTCGACATGGCGTACGAGCGGGGCCTGCCCTGGTATCGCGCCCACTTCCCGCTGACGCCCAGGGCGCGGGCGCTCAGGTTCCGGTGGGGCCATGCCCCCCAGGCGTTCGAGTCGGCCCCTTACTACCTGTTCCATCCCCTGGCGGGGGCCCGCATCGCCCGGGACCTTCCCGGGGTCAAGCTGATCGTCCTGGTCCGGGACCCGGTCGAGCGGGCCTGCTCGGCGCACGCGCACGAGCTGGCGCGGGGGTTCGAGACCGAGCCGTGCTTCGAGCGCGCCCTCGCGCTGGAGCCGGAGCGCCTCGCCGGCGAGGCCGAACGGCTGCGCACGGTCCCGGGATACGTGAGTCACGCGCACCGGCACCAGGCGTACCTGGCCCGGGGACGGTACGCCGAGCAGCTGGCCCGGCTGGAGCCGCTCGTGGGGCGTGACCGGATCCTGGTCCTCGACAGCGGACTGCTGTTCCGCGATCCCGGCGCCGCGTACGACCGGGTGCTGGGATTCCTGGGACTGCCCCGGCTCGGCGGCGTGGAGTTCGAACGGCACAACGCCCGGCCGCGGCCGCGGGAGGCCATGCCCGCGTCGGTCCACCGGCGGCTTCGCGAGCACTTCGAGCCGTGGGACGCGCTGCTCGTCCCGTGGCTGGGAGCGGTGCCCTCGTGGCGGCGCTGACCGGACCGCCCACAGGGCCCGGCCGGGGCCTGTTCACACGCTGGAGCCTGGTCAGACAGGAGGGTCTTTTCCGGCGCGGTGGTTTTTTCCGGCGCGGTGGTCTTTTCCGGCACGGAGTCGCCGGTCTGGCTACGGCGGCCGCTGCCGCGGGCGGGCAGTTCGCGCTCGTGCTGGTGGTGACGCGGTCGCTCGAACCGGCGGCCGCCGGGGCGTTCTTCACGGCCACCGCGCTGTGCCTGATGCTCGCGGGCGTGGTCCGCCTCGACACCGGCAATGGCCTGGTCCACGCCCTGGCCCGCAACCGGTCCGCCAGCCGGAACGGGGGCCGGAGGCTGGTCCGGGGAGTCCTCGCGCCGGTGGCCGCGCTCGCGTCCCTGGCGGGGGCCGGGGTCGCCGTGGCGGCCGGGCCGCTGGCCGGGCTCACCGGCGTGCCCGGTGGGGTCTGGGTCGTGCTGGCCGCCGCCCTGCCGTTCGTCGCCCTGTCGGACGTGCTGATCTGCGCCACCCGCGGGCTCGGCACCATGCGGCCGACCCTGCTGCTCGCCGGGGCCGTCCAGCCGCTCGGGCAGCTCGCCCTCGTCACCGCGGCCGTGCTCGCCGGGGCCCCGCCGCCGGTGCTGGCCGCCGCCTGGGCGCTTCCCTCCGTGGTCGGCGCGGTGCTGGCCGCCGTACGGCTGCGCGGGCTCGGGCCGTACGACGTGGGAGAGGTCGGCGCCTTCTGGCGGCACACCGCGCCGCGGTCGGCGGCGGCGGCCGTGCAGTCGGTGTTCCAGCGGCTCGACGTGGTGATCGTCGCGCTGCTCGCGGGTCCTGCCGCGGCGGCCGTCTACACGGCGGCGACCCGGTTCAAGGTGCTGGGGCAGCTCGCCGGTCAGGGGCTCGCCCAGGCCGCGCAGGCGCGGCTGGTGAGGGCCCTGGCCGAGGGCGACCTGGACGGCGCCCGCGTGGTATATCGGACCACCACCAGGTGGCTGGTCGTGCTCACCTGGCCGCTCTGGCTGGGATACGCGGCGCTCGCGCCGTGGCTGCTGCCGCTGTTCGGGTCCGCCTACGCCGGCGGCGGCGCGATCGCGCTCGTTCTTTCCGCCACGATGATGGTCGCGACCGCCTGCGGCATGGTCGACGTCGTGCTCGTCGCGGGCGGGCGTACGGCCGCCAGCCTCGCCAACGTGACCACGGCCGTCGCCGTGACGGTCGTCCTCGACGTGCTGCTCGTCCCCGCGCACGGCGCGCTGGGGGCGGCGCTGGGCTGGTCGGGCGGCGTGCTCGTGAAGAACCTGCTGCCCGCCGTCCAGGTCCACCGCCGCTACGGCCTGCGCCCCTTCGGCCTCGGCCGCTCGGTTGAGGGTGCGAAAGCGGCCGAGGGTGTGAGGGCGGCGTCATGACACCGGCGTCCGACAGGCTCCGCGCGCGGGACCGGGTGACGGCGTCGGGTCCGCCCGTGCTGGTCACCGGCCTGCCCCGCAGCGGCACGAGCTGGGTGGGCCGGATGCTCACGGCGAGCGGGCGGCTGGTCTACGTCAACGAGCCGCTGAACCCGCAGCGCCCGCCGGGCCGCTCCCCCGGCGTGCTCGACGCGTCGGTGACGCACCGCTTCCAGTACATCTGCCCCGACAACGAGGCCCCCTGGCTGGCGGCGTTCTCCCGTACGGTCGGGCTGCGCTACAACTGGTCGGCCGAGATCCGCCGCAACCACGGGCCCGGCGACCTCGCGCGGATGGCCAAGTATGGCTCGGCCTTCACCGCCGGCCGACTGCTGGCCAGGCGGGCGCTGCTCGACGACCCGTTCGCCCTCCTGTCCGCCGAGTGGTTCGCCCGCCGCCTCGGATGCCGGGTGGTCGTCGTGGTTCGCGACCCGGTGTCGTTCGCCGGAAGCTGGCGGCGGCTCGGCTGGAGGGTGGACGTGCGCGAGCTGCTCGACCAGCCCCTCCTGCTGCGCGACCACCCGTACGTCGCGGAGCTCCGGCCTCTCGCCGGCGACCGGGACGTGGTCGCCGGAGCGGCACTGTTGTGGAAGGTCGCGCGGCGGGTCACCGACACGGTGACCGGGCGCGCCGACGGCATCAGGGTCGTACGGTACGAGGACCTGTGCGCCGCGCCCCTCGACAACTTCCGCGACCTGTACGGCTGGTGCGGCCTGCCCTGGACCGGCCGCGCCGCCCGCCGGGTCACCGCCGCCTGCACGTCCCCCCGCTCTGGAGCGCGCCCCGCCTTCGCCTGGACCGGCCTGTCCCGCACGGCCTACCGCCCGATGGACTCCCGGCTGGCGCTCACGCCGCCCTCCCTCCCCCACGAGGACGCCGCCCGCGTACGGGCCCTGACGGGCTGCCAGGCCCACGTACCGGACAGCGGTGCAAGGGCGCTCCCGTGACCGGCCTCGCCGGTGCCACCCTCGGGCTACTGCTCCGTGACGACCGGTTACTGCTGTCTGACGACCGGTTTGCCGGAGACCTCTCGCGGGGCACCCTGGCGACCGACGCCGACACACCCCTGCCGCCGCACCCGGCACCGTTCACCCCGCGACACGACCCGGCACCACCCCAGACCTCCTGTGCCGAGTGGAAGGAACCGCATGGACACTTCCCGCACGCTCCTCGGGCCCGGCTGCCCCGTCCGCCTCGACCCCACCGGCTCCGACATCCACGCCGAGGGCGCCCGCCTCCGCCGGGCCGGGCCGGTGACACCGGTGGAGCTTCCCGGCGGAGTCGTCGCCTGGGCGGTCACCCACCACGCCGCCCTCCGTGACGTGCTGGCCGGCTCGAGCGTCTCCAAGGACCCCCGCCGGCACTGGCCCGCCTTCATCGAGGGGCGGATCACCCCGGAATGGCCGCTGTACCTGTGGGTGGCGGTCACCAACATGTTCACCGCGCACGGCCCCGAGCACCAGCGGCTGCGCAGGCTGATCTCCCCGGCGTTCACCACCCGGCGTACTCAGGCCATGCGCCCGCGCGTCGAGCAGATCACCCGCGAGCTGCTCGACCGGCTGGCCGGCACCGCCCCCGGCCAACCGGTCGACCTGCGGGAGGAGTTCGCCTACCAACTGCCTATGCGGGTGATCGGCCACCTGTTCGGCCTGCCGGACGACCACCGCGACGACCTGCGCCGCGTGGTGGACAGCGTCTTCAACACGACGGCCGACACCGACGAGGTCCTCGCCACGCAGCGCGACGCCCATGCCATCCTGACCGCCCTGGTCGCCGCCAAGCGCGACGATCCCGGCGACGACATGACCAGCGATCTGATCGCGGCGCGCGACGAGGACGGCTCGCGCCTGTCGGAGGCCGAACTGGTCGACACGCTGCTCCTGATGGTCTCCGCGGGGCACGAGACCACGGTCAACCTCATCGACAACGCCGTCACCTCCCTGCTCACGCACCCCGAGCAGCACGCCCTCACCCTGCGGGGCGGCGTCTCGTGGGACGACGTGATCGAGGAGACCCTGCGCTGGCAGTCACCGGTCGCCCACGTCCCCCTGCGCTACGCCGTCGAGGACATCACCGTCGGCGACGTCACGATCCGCAAGGGCGAGCCCATCCTCGCCTCGTACGCCGCCGCCGGGCGCGACCCCGCCCAGCACGGTCCGGACGCCGACCGGTTCGACATCACCCGCCCCGGCCGCCGTGACCACCTCGCGTTCGGCCACGGCGCCCACTACTGCCTCGGCGCGCCCCTCGCCCGGCTCGAAGCGGGCATCGCGCTCCCCGCGCTCTTCGGCCGCTTCCCCGACCTCGCCCTCGCCGTGCCCGCCGAGGAGTTGCGCCCGCTGCCGTCGTTCATCGCCAACGGCCACGCCGAGCTTCCGATCGTCCTCAAGCCCGCTCGCTGACCCATCCGCATACGGCCCGCGCGCAGGGGAGCGCAGGCCGCTACCCAAGGATCGTGTCGCCGCAGTGCGGGCGTCGGCACTTGACAGCCGGCGGCCTCGGCGATCGCCGCCGGCGACGCCGTGAAGTAGCGGTCGATGCGACTGGCCATCGTCCACGGTCGTCGCCATCGCCGCCGCACGCCGTTGAGTACTCATGGTGATCGCGTGGAGATGCATCGGCTCTGAAGGATGTCCAGAAAGACGCAAGCCCGGGACCCCACCGTCCGGAGGGACCTTCCCGGGCTCACTTCCAACCGCTTCGCGAAGCGGCGGCCTCGCGTTTGATCGTACCCTCCCTGTCCGCAGGAAACCACTGATCGTGAGCAAGCGGCATCGAGCTAGCCGAGGGTGGTGTCGCCGAGGGAGGCGAGGAGGGTGCGCAGGGCCTTGGCAAGGTGCTCCCGCTCCCGGGGGTCCAGCGACTCCAGCAGGCGTGCCTCGTTCGCGACGTGCGGCTCCAGCACCTCGTCCACGAGCGCGAGGCCTTGGTCGGTCAGTCTGACCCGGACCGACCGCCGATCATCCTCGTCCGGGATCCTTTCCACCAGTCCCCTGGCCGCCATGCGGTCGATGCGGTTGGTGATCGCGCCGGAGGTCACCATCGCCGCCCTGTTCAGCGCCCCCGCCGTCAGCTCGTACGGCGGGCCGGACCGGCGCAGCGTCGCGAGCACGTCGAACTCCCAGCGCTCCAGGCCGTACGCGGCGAAGAACTCCTTCAGCTCCCGGTCGAGCAGCCGCGACAGCCGGCTGATCCGGCCCATGATTCCCATCGGCCACACGTCCAGGTCAGGCCGCTCCCGCGCCCACTGCGCGATCAGCTGATCGACGGCATCACCCATGGCGACCCCTAAACCCTAAGTATCTCAACGTTCATCAGTTTGACGCCGATGCAAGCCCCGTGCTGTTATTTCAATGTTGAGATTATCAACGAGGAGCAAACTTCATGAGCACGTTCGCCAAGCCCTGGTCCGGTTCTGCCGGAACGCTGGCCCTCACCGCGCTGACGCCGCTCGCCTGGGGCTCGACGTACGCCGTGACCACGGAGTTCCTGCCGCCCGACCGCCCGATGTTCACCGCGGTGATGAGAGCGCTGCCCGCCGGGCTCGTGTTGCTGGTCATCGGCCGCGTCCTGCCGCGCGGCGTCTGGATCTGGCGGGCCGCGGCGCTCGGCGTGCTGAACATCGGGGCGTTCTTCCCGTTGCTGTTCCTGGCGGCGTACCGGCTGCCCGGCGGCGTCGCGGCCGTGCTGGGCGCGGTGGGACCGCTGTTCGCGCTCGTCTTCGCCGCCCTGTTGCTCGCCGAGCGTCCGACCGTACGCAAGGTGCTCGCCGGACTCCTCGGACTGCTCGGGGTCGGGTTGGTCGTCCTGCGCGCCGAGGCACGGCTGGACATGGTCGGCGTGCTCGCCGGGCTGGCCGGGGCCGCGTCCATGTCGGCCGGGACCGTGCTGACCAAGCGCTGGGGCCGTCCCGAGGGGGTCGGGGCCCTCGCCCTCACCGGATGGCAGCTCACCGCCGGGGGGCTGCTGCTCGTCCCGGTCGCCCTGCTCGTCGAGGGCGCGCCGCCCGCGCTCAGCGGCGAGAACGTGCTCGGCTACGTCTATCTGGGCATCGTCGGCACCGCCCTCGGCTACTGGATCTGGTTCCGCGGAATCTCCCGGCTCCCCGCGACGTCCGTCGCCTTCCTCGCGCTGCTGAGTCCGGTTTCGGCGGCCGTCATCGGCTGGGCGGCGCTCGGTCAGGCCCTCAGCCCGGTTCAGCTGCTCGGCATGGTCCTCGCCCTCGGCGGCACCCTGCTCGGCCAGGCCCCGGCCGGACCCTCCAGGCGCGTCGCGCCCCCGTCCGAGCCCGTACGGCCCGAGGCCCGGACGGCCTGCCCGTCCCGCTGACACGGACGAGCCCCATACGCGGAGTGACGAGCGGGACGTGGGAGGATTTTCACGGCCGTGCCCTGCCGGCCGAGAACCAGGACGACCGGAGGACGAGCGCGATGCGCGACGAGAAGATCAGTGATTTCCTGTCCCGCCTCGCCGACCGGGTGCCCGCGCCGGGCGGAGGCGCCGCCGCCGCCCTGCAGGCCGCCCAGGCCGCCGCGCTGCTGGGCATGGTCGCGCGCTACAGCACCGGCGAGAAGTACGCCGAGCACGCGTCCGTGATCGAACGGATCACCGGCGAGACCGACGAACTTCGGGCGATCGCCCTGCGCCTCGCCGAGGACGACGCGGCGGCGTTCACGGCGGTCACCGAGGCGTACAAGCTGCCCAAGGACACCGACGAGGCGAAGGCGGCCCGATCGGCGGCCATCGCCGAGGCGCTGGTCGGGGCGGGCAGGGTCCCGGCCGAGGTCGTCGCCGTCGCGAGGAAGGCCGTCGGCATCGCCGAGGAGCTGCTGCCCATCGGCAACCGCAACGTCGTCTCCGACATCGCCGCCGCCACCGAGGCCGCGCGGGCCGCGGCGACCACCGCCCGGGTGAACATCGAGATCAACCTCGGGGGGATCAAGGACGAGCGGGCCCGCGCCGAACTGGCCGCAGAGGCGGCCGGGGTGGACGACGTCGCCGCGCGTGCCGAGCGCGTCACCGCCGCCGTCCGCGAGGAGATCGCCAAGTGAGCGCCCGGGTGCTGTCCGGCAAGGAGCTCGCGGCGTCCGTCCGCGCCGAGGCCGCCGAGCGGGCCGCCGCGCTCGCCGCGGCCGGCACGCCGCCGAAGCTCGCGGTCGTCGTCGCCACTGCCGACGAGTCCAGCGCCTGGTACGTACGCTCAATCGCCCGCGCGGCCGAGAAGGCAGGCATCGCCTGCGACATCGTCGACCTCGGCGCGGAGGCCGCCCCAGGCCTGATCCGCGACAGGCTGGCGTCGCTGAGCGCCGACGACACCGTGCACGGGATCATCCTCCAGACGCCGCTGCCGCAGAGGGCGAAGCTGGAGGACCTGGCCGGCGCGATCGCATTCGAGAAGGACGTCGACGGCGCCAACCCGCTGTCACTGGGCCGCCTGGCCGCGGGCCTGCCCGCGTTCGCTCCGGCGACCGCCGAGGCCGTCGTGGCGATCCTGGACCACCACGGCATCGACCTGGCCGGCCTGCACGTCGCCGTGGTCGGCCGGTCCACCGTGGTCGGCAAGCCCGCCGCCCATCTCCTGCTGGACCGGAACGCCACCGTGACGATCTGCCACTCCCGTACGCGGGAGCTGGCCGCCGTCACCTCCGCGGCCGACGTGGTCGTGGCCGCGGTCGGCCGCGCCGGGCTGATCACGGCCGAGCACGTGCGGGCCGGGGCGGTGGTCGTGGACGTCGGCACCAACCCCACCGAGGACGGCGGCCTGGTCGGCGACGTCGACGCGGTCGCGGTCGCGGACAAGGCCGGGGCGCTCACGCCCGTGCCCGGCGGGGTCGGCCCGGTCACCACCGCTCTGCTGCTGCGGCACACCGTGCAGGCCGCCGACCGCGGCTGAACCGAACCACCCCGCGCCCACCATCGGATCTGCCGCGCGAGGTGCGTCCGTGGACGCTACCGCAGCTGGTCGCGGCGGCGGGTCAGGTAGGCGATCTCGGCGGTGTTGCCGGCCAGGTCGATGGCTTTGTCGTAGGCCGCGCGCGACTCCCGGCCGCGGCCCAGCCGGCGCAGCAGGTCGGCGCGGGTGGCGTGGTAGGCGTGATAGCCGGCCAACCTGGGCTCGAGACGGTCGACGGCCGCCAGTGCCACCTCCGGGCCGTCGAGCTCGGCAACCGCGATAGCCCGGTTGAGGGCGATGATCGGCGAGGGGTCGAGGCGGACGAGCTGGTCGTAGAGGGCGAGGACCTGCGACCAGTCGGTGTCGCGCATGTCGCGGGCGGAGGTGTGCACGGCGTTGATCGCCGCGAGAATCTGGTAGCGACCCGGAGCCACCCCGGCGGCGGCAGCGGCGAGGCGCTCGCGCACCAGCCGGTGCCCCTCGGCGATCAGCGCCGCGTCCCAGGCCCCACGGTCCTGCTCGTCGAGAGCGACCAGTTCGCCGCCGGCCGAGACCCGGGCGGGACGGCGGGCCTCGGTCAGGAGCATCAGCGCCAGCAGCCCGGCCACCTCGCCGTCGTCCGGCAGAAGGGCACGGATCAGGCGGGTGAGCCGGATCGCCTCGGCGGTCAGATCGTGCCGTACGGGATCGGTGTCGGGGCCGGTGGCCAGGTAGCCCTCGTTGAAGACGAGGAACAGGACGGCGAGGACGCCGGAGACGCGCGCCGGGAGATCCTCCGCGGCCGGCACCCGATAGGGGATGCGCGCCGCCTTGATCTTGGCCTTCGCGCGGGTGATCCGCTGCCCCATGGCGCTCTCGGCCACCAGGAAGGCGCGGGCGATCTCGGGCATGGTCAGGCCGGCGACCATGCGCAGCGTCAGCGCCACGCGGGTCTCCATCGCCAGCGCCGGGTGACAGCAGGTGAAGATCAGCCGGAGCCGGTCGTCGTCGACGGCGCCGACAGGCTGGGGCGGGTCGTCGTCGTAGACCATCTGAGCCTCCTTGTGCTTGTCGTCGCGCTTGTTCTCGCGCCGGATCCGGTCGATGGCCTTGCGGTTGGCGGTGGTGGTCAGCCAGGCGCCCGGGTTGGGGGGCACGCCGTCGGCCGGCCACCGCTGGACGGCGGTCGCGAACGCCTCGGCGGCCGCCTCCTCGGCGATGTCGAGGTCACCGAAGCGCCTGGTCAGGGAGGCGACCACCCGTGCCCACTCCTCATGGTGGGCCTGGGCGATCGCCTCACGGACGCCGACGTCGTTCACAGGAACGGCCGCACCTCGATCTTCCGATCGCAGATCTTCGACGCCTCGGTGGCGAGCTTGAGCGCCACATCCAGATCGGGGGCCTCCCACACCCAGACGCCGGCGAGGTACTCCTTCGACTCCACGAAAGGCCCGTCGCTGAACACCGCCTGCTCGCCCCGGTTGTCGATGACGGTGGCCGCGTCGGTGTCCGCGAGTCCGCCCGCGAAAACCCAGTAGCCCTCGGCGATGAGTCGTTCGTTGAACGCGCTGATGGCAGGCTGCCTGTCCGTGCTGCCGGGATTGCTCTTGTCATCGATCACGGAAACCAGGTACCGCATCTGAAGATCATCTCCTGTGGTGTCAAGACGTGGTTCGGTGGTCAGGGACTTCAAGCCGTTGGCGCATACTGCGGGCGCCCGGCCGGGCGGTAGACCTGGATCGTCACGCCCTTGGAGTCGACGCGCGACTCGACCAGGTCGAGCGCAAGATCCGGGCCCGCATCGGGGAACAGCCGCGCCCCCTGGCCGACGACCACCGGGACGGTGATCAGAGTCATCTCGTCGACCAGATTGTTCTCCAGCAGCCACCGGGTCAGGATGCCACTGCCGTGCACCTGCAGCTCACCCCCCGGTGTGGCCTTCAGTTCTCGGACAGCGGCCGCGACGTCTCCGGACAGGACGGTCGTATCCGACCACGCCGGATCGGTGAGCGTGGTCGATGCCACGTACTTGGGCCGTGTGTTCAACGCTTCCAGGACGCCCTCCCAGCCAGGGGCATCCTGGACCGTCATGGTCCCCCACGAGCCGGCGAACAGCTCGTAGGTCCGCCGGCCGAACAGGAACGCCTCGGCGCGCTGGTAGGTCTGGTTGATGAACGCGTGGGTCTCGTTGTCGCCCTTGCCCCGGGCCCATCCGCCGCGCTCGAATCCGTTCCTGCGGTCCTCGTCCGACGCGCCGCCGTTTCCCTGCATGACTCCATCGATGGAGATCTGAGTCACGGTCGTGAGCTTCATGATCGCGGTTCCTTCACCCTGGCGCCGCCCCTCGTGGGCGGCCTCACCCCTGCTACGAACACCACCGCCCCGATCCGACACCGTCTCCCGGATTTCTTCAAAAAACTTCTTCGGGACGCCGGTCGCCTGGCTCACCCCCGGACAGCAAGATCATCCTCAGCGCCAACGGCTGTTCATGGGTTCCTTGACTGAAACCCGCTCTCCGCTCCGGGAAGATCCGCCGTTCATCGGGTGGTCATGACGGCGTCATGCCGTGGACGGAAGATCGGTTCAGAGATTGTCTACCTTCAGGCCCGTTATTGCTTGGAGGTACAAAGATGCGCAGATTTGCGCACATTGTCGTGGTGGCGGTCGCCGTCGCCGCGGGGCCGGCGGCCGTCGGCGGGACGGCGTGGGCCGAGGCGCCGACCGGTGACAGGCCGGCCGATTCGCCCGGCTACCAGACCACCGTCCCCGGCGAGTCGGTCGAGGCGGCCCGCACCGACCGCGTGATCGCCCCCGGCATCGTGCTGACGTCGTTCGACACCTTCGGCCGTACGGGCTGGACCCGCGCGCACGTGCTCAACGCCGACCTGGCGGACGACCGGGTGGACGTGGGCATGGTCGGCGGCACGCTGACCGAGACGCGGGCGCTGTCGAAGTCGGCGGACGACGCGGGAGCCGTGGCGGCGGTCAACGGCGACTACTACGACATCAACCAGACCAACGCGGTCATCGGTCCCGAGGTCAGGGATGGTCAGGTGCGCAAGGCGACCAGCCAGCCCGCCACGGTCGCCTCGGTGGGCGAGGACAGGATCGCCCGGCTCGCGAGCGCGCTGCTGGAGAGCACGGTGACGGTGGGCGGCACGGGCCGTCCGGTCGCCTCGCTCAACTCGGCGTCCCTGCCCGCGAACGCCGTCTCCGTCTTCACCGACCAGTGGGGGCCCGGCCTGCGCACGCTGATCGGCCACGCCACACCCGTCACCGAGCTGGTCGTCTCCGGCGGCGTCGTCACGGAGGTGAACGACACGGTCACGACGACACCGGTGCCCGCCGGGGGCCTGGTGGTCGTGGGCGTGGGAAGCGCGGCAGCCGGGCTCGCCACCGCCAAGGCCGGCGACCCGGTGACGCTCGCCACCGGCCTGCGCACCGACTCCCCCGCCAAGCTGCGCACCGCTCTGGGCAGCGGATCGGTCCTCGTACGGGACGGCCAGGCGATCGACTTCCCGCCCTCGACGGGCAACGACGCGCCGAAGCCTCGCACGGCGATCGGCTGGCGCGACGGCGGCAGGCGGCTCCTGCTCGTGACCGTCGACGGCTCGGCCAACTTCTCGGCCGGTCTGAGCTTCGACGAGACGGCCAAGCTCCTCGTACGGCTCGGCGCCGACGAGGCGTTCATGCTCGACGGCGGCGGCTCGTCCGATCTCGTCGCCCGCACGCCCGGGGACGCCGCGGTGAGCGTGGTCAACACCCCGTCCGACGGCGGCGAACGGCCCATCCCCAGCGGCGTCGGGCTGTTCGCCGCGAAGGGCTCGGGAACCCTCAAGGGCATCGCGGTGCGGACGAGCGCGCCGCGCGTCTTCCCCGGGCTCACCCTCGGCGTCTCCGCCGCCGGCTACGACGAGTCGTACGCCCCGGTCGCCCTCGACGGCGGCAAGGGCAGCAAGGGCACCCCTGTCCGCTGGAACGCCGGGAAGCTGGGCACGGTGCGCGACGGCGTGCTGCATGCGGAGCGTTCCGGGGCGGGCGAGATCGAGGCCCGCGCGGGGCGGGCGCACGGCGCGGCGGACGTCCGCGTGCTCGGCCCCCTGTCCACCGTCGCGTTCGGCGTCACGAGCCTGACCCTGGACGCCGGCGGCTCGGCCGTCGTACGGGTCACCGGCACCGACGCCGACGGCTTCGACGCGCCGATCGACGCCCGCGACGTCGACCTCGGTTACGACACGGCCGTGGTGAAGGTGGAGCCGCGGGACGACGGGGCGTTCACGGTCACCGGGCTGGAGGCGGCCGACGGCCACGGCGCCGTGATCACCGCGACCGTCCAGGGCAAGGTCGCGCACCTGCCCGTCGCCGTCGGACTGAAGCGCGGGTCTCTGGCCGAGTTCGACGGCGGCGAGCCCTGGGGCGTCTCGACCGCCAGGGCCACCGCCTCGATGGCGGGCGTGGACGCCGCGGACCGTCCCGGCGCGGCGGCCGGCAACCAGGCCCTCGCGCTCACCTACGACTTCACCGGCACCTCCGGCACCTCTGCGGCGTACGCGGTGGCCAAGCCCGGCCCGCTCACCCTGCCGGCCGGCACCAGGCGGCTCGGCATGTGGGTGTACGGCGACGGCCGCGGGCACTGGCTGCGGGCCACGCTGCGGTCGCAGGGCACGACGAACGTCCCCTTCACCTTCGCCACCGTCGTCGACTGGGCCGGATGGAAGTGGGTCGAGGGCGCCCTGCCCACCGGCTTCACCGAGCCGATCACGCTGCTCAACGTGTACGTGGTGGAGACGTCCAACCTCGCCAAGGACGCGGGACAGCTCAGGTTCGACGGGCTCACCGCGCTGGTCGGGCAGGACCTCGCCGCCGGCGACGCCCGGACCCCCGATCCGTTCGTCCTGGAGCAGGCCGGCATCGACCGTACGCGCTGGCGGTTCGCGATCATGTCCGACCTGCACGTGGGCGCGGCCGGGGGCACGACGTCGTTCGCGGCGCAGCAGGCGGCCGCCGCGCTGAAGCAGGCCGTCGCCGCGAAGCCCGACTTCATCATGATCAACGGCGACTTCGTGGACAACAACACGCCGGCCGACTTCGCGCTCGCGGAGGAGGTCCTCAAGGCCAACGTGCCGGCGGACCTGCCGGTCTACTGGACGCCGGGCAACCACGAGTCCGGGGCCACGGCGACGGGAACCCTCGACAACTTCCTCGCCACCGGGCGGCACGCCCACCAGGTGTTCGACCACAAGGGCACCCGCTTCGTCCTGCTCAACACCACCCTGGGCGGGCTGCGGGCGTCCGACTGGTCGCAGGTGCCGGAACTGCGGCAGGACCTGGACGCCGCGGCGAAGGACAGGTCGGTGAAGTCCGTCGCGGTCGTCTTCCACCACCCGCTCCGCGACCCCTCGGGAGCGGGCGCGTCCCAGTTCTCCGACCAGCGCGAGGCGGACCTCGTCGAGAAGTGGCTCGCCGACTGGCGCGAGTCGTCGGGCAAGCCGGTCGCGTTGTTCACCGGCCACGCCCACACCGCCGCCGCCACCAGGTCGGACGGCGTGCTGGAGGTCACCACGCCGCCGGTGGGCAAGACGCCCTACAGTTCGCCCGACAAGGGCGGGTTCTTCGGGTGGGACCTCGTCGGCGTCGACCCCCGGCCGGGAAAGGTCGAGGCGGGCCGGCCCAGCCCGGAGACCCGCGACTGGGTCGTGGCGCGGACGAACCCGCTGATCGACAAGATCTCCCTGTCGGCGCCCGGCACGCTCGCCCCGGACGCCTCGGCGGAGGTCTCGGCGACGGGCAGCACCAGCGGCGCCAACCTGACGTTCCCGCTGGCGTACCCGGCGAGCGTGACGTGGAGCGGCGACCACGCCCTCGTAGTGGCCGAGTCGGCCGGCGACGCGAAAAAGGCGGCACGCCGCCACGGCGTCGTCGCCGTTCTCGACCTGTCCACGCGCACGCTGACCGGCGTACGGCCCGGGCAGGCCACCCTCACGGTCACGTCGGGAGGGCAGACCGCCTCGGCCACGATCACCGTGGCCTCCGGATCGGCGGCCCGGTAGACGCGGAGCAGTCAGGAGCGGCGGGCCATCATCTCAGAGCGACCGGCCCGCCGTTCCCGCGTCCGCATCCGCCGCTTCACCGCAGACCCGGGGGGTGGGTCTGCTTCTCCGGCCGTCCGGCCACGAGGCGTGACGGCGATCCCTCGGCGACGGCCGGCTCGCCCATCCGCTAGATTCCGCGTGACGCTGCGAGAACGGACTCCCCATGAACGTCGTCCTGTGGGTCGTCGCCGGCCTGCTCACCCTCACCTTCCTCGTCGCCGGGGTGATGAAACTCGCCCAGCCGAAGGACAGGCTGGCCGTGTCCGGCATGGCCTGGACCGAGGACTTCTCCGCGGGCGCGGTCAAGGGCATCGGCGCTCTTGAGGTGCTGGGCGCCTTCGGCCTCGTCCTGCCCGCCGTCACCGGCATCGTCCCGGTGCTGACGCCGCTCGCCGCGCTCGGCATCGCCCTGACCATGGCCGGAGCGGTCGTCGTCCACGCCCGGCGTGGGGAATCCCAGGTGATCGTCGTCAACCTGGTGCTCCTCGTGCTGGCCGCCGTGGTCGCCTGGGGCCGCTTCGGTCCGTACGCCTTCTAGCAGTGGGAATGCACCTTCCTGCAGAGGTTCGTAAGCCTGCCCACCACCTCCTGCGCGTCATCCTCAACGGCCTGCGCCCTCACGCCTGAGCGGGTTCACCGGCCGAGCGCCGGCCGCCGAAGGTGAGCCGGTCGACGATGGCGGCGCAGAGGCGCTCCTTTGGAGGCTGCGGGTCACAGGCTGCTGGCGGTGATGTCGCCGTTGGAGGTGGTGGCGTGGATGTCGAGCCCGGCGGTGCCGTCGTTCTTGAGGGCGTTGGTGATGCGGCCGTGGGTGGTGCCGGCGTCCAGGGCGGCCGAGACACCGCCGGCAGCGGCGATCGAGATGTCGCCGGACTGGGTGCGGAGCACGACCTTGCCGCCGGTGGCCTCGGCGATGCGGATGTCGCCCCGTGCGGTGCTGATCTCCGCGGGGCCGCCCAGGCGGCCGACCTCGACGTCGCCGTCGGTCGCGGTGAGGCGGAGCCTCGCGGTCTCGTCGAGCCTGATCTGGCGGTACGCGCCTTCGAAGGCGACGTCGCCGAGGCGGCCGACGGTCCGGAGCTCGGCGCCGGCCGTCTTCGCCTCGACCTGGGAACCGGCGGGCAGCTCGACCGTCACGTCGATGGATCCGGAGGGGCCGAGGTACTGGTTCTTCACCGCAGTCTCGATCCGCAGGACGCCGTCGGCGTACTCGACCGTGGTCTGCTCGGCCGCCTTCACGTCGCGGCTCTTCGAGCCGTTCGTGGGCCGGACCTCGACCGCGGTGTCGGCCCGGTCGGCGGCGATGAACTGGACGCGTCCCGCGGGGATGTCCAGGACGGCGGAGATCGGGGCGGGGGTGTCGAACTTCTGCATCATGTGCTCCTTGTGCCGGGTTCTTTCGATATCCACCATCGCCAACCGCTCTGATACCGGGCTGTCGCCGTCCTGACGCCGCCGCTGACATGTCGCGGGAAGTAGCCGGCCGGGGGTCCCGGCCCGGTCGGCCTCTTGCGTTCACAGCGAGGCCGGCGCCTGGCCCTCGCCAGTGGTGTCAGGGTGGCCGCACGTCGGCGTGAGCTGGTGGCGGACTGCTGAGACGACCAGTTGGTGACCTGCGGCGAACTTTCCCGGCCGGGCGGCAGTCCTATACGGCATGAACAATGGTCACAGGGGAATCCGCAAGCACAAGGTGATCCGGCTGGGACGCCCGGCCATTGCGGCGGCGCTCGCCGCGGGGATCGCATTGACCGGCGTCACGGCGGCGAGCGCGTCCGCGACGTCCGCCGACGCAGCCGCCGACGCCACCACCACCAGTGGGGGCGGCGAGTTCGGCCCGTACGGCTACGGAGGGGTCCGCCTCGGGATGACTCTCAAGCAGGCCAAGTCGACTCGCACGATCGTGAAAAAGCTCGACGGGGGTCAATGCTCGGGGTGGGATCTCAAGGCGCACCCGACCGGCCGCGACGGTGTCGGCCTCTACATCTCCAAGAATCTGGGGGTTGCCCTCATCGAAGCGCCCAAGGGCGTCACGACGCCCGAGGGCATCAAGGTCGGCTCCACTATGAAGCAGGTCAAGAAGGCCTACCCCCGACTCGACACCACGGGCAACTACCCCGTCGCTGTCGTTCCCGGTAACCCGAAGGCCCTGTACTACTTCCTGTCGAACCGAGGCAAGGTCTACGAGTTGGCTCTGGCTCTGAAGAACCAGGACTGCACCAACTAACCCTTGTTTCGCGTCCCGAGGGCCCTGTGCAGCAGGGCCCCCGACAGGAGGCGGAGGGCGAAGGGGAGGTCGTCGACCAGGTAGCGGCGCGCGAGCCGCTGGGGCTCGCTGATCAGGCGGAACAGCCACTCCAGCCCGCGGTCGCCCATCCAGCCGGGGGCGGCGCACCGATCCGGCGGCGAACGCGATGGCCGCGCCGCACCCACGAACCAGGCGCCCGGCAGGTCGGCCCGCAACTCCGCGATGAGCCGGTCCTGCCGGGGGAACCCGAGACCCACGAAGACCTCGGTGAGCGGGTCGAGCAGCACGCCGCCCACGCGAACCCCGCCCGCCCGTGCCCCGCCCGCCAGCACTCCGCCGACTCGTGCCCCGTCCGCTCGTGCCCCGGCCAGACGTGCGGCCGCAGCCCCAACCCCGGCCACCCCGACCCCGGCTCGCCGCCCCCCGGTGTCGCCGGGTCCACTGCCGCCGTACGCGCCGGCGCGGGCTCGGCCCTCAGATGCCGTGGCCGCGAAGGTGGAGGGCGTGCAGCACGGCGCGCGGGCTGACCAGCCCTCCGGCGACCGCCAGCGCCACCGCCGCCCGCGGTTCGCCCGGCCGGGCGGAGAAGGCGCGCAGTGACCAGCGGGCGGCCTCGCGACGCCGGCCGAGGGCGGCGTGGCAGAAGGCGAGCTGCCCGTAGACGCGGGCCGCGCCCCGCGGTTCCGCGGCCAGCCCGGGATGCCGGGCGAGCATCCACTCCAGCCCCGCGATCCGGTCGGCCCAGCGCCCCACGTAGTGCGAGGAGCCCCAGCGCACCCGCACGAGCGGCCGGTCGACGTGGACGATCGGATGCCGCCAGGCGGCCCGCAGCGCGAGGTCCCAGTCCTCGTTCTGGCCGGCCGGCGCGCTCTCGTCCACCCACGTCCAGCCCCGCCGGAACAGGAACGTCGAGGAGTGCACCATCATCATGCGCGAGCGGGTGAGGTGCCGGTGGGTCACCCGGCCGGTGCCGGCCAGCCGCGGCACCCGGCGGTCGCCGTACTCGACCTCGACGGCGCAGCTCGCGAAGCCCGCGTCGGGCTCCTCCTCCAGCGCGGCGACCTGGGCGGCCAGCTTGCCGGGCAGCCAGAGGTCGTCGTCGTCGCAGAAGGCGACGTAATCCGTGCCGAGCACCGAGATCCCGGTGTTGCGCGCCCCCGGCAGGCCGGCGGCCCGCCTGTTGCCCAGCACGCGGACGGTCCGGAGGTCTCCCCCCGCATCCGAGCCGGCCGCGTAACCGGCGACGCCGGACACCTGCTGGGCGACCACGGATGCGGGGACGCCGTCGGCCACGACCACCACCTCGACCCGGCCGGCGTACTCCTGGGCGAGCACGCCGGTCAACGCGGCCGGCAGCGGGCCGGGCCGGTCGCCCCGGGTGGGGATGACCACGCCGACGGACGGCCTCATCGCCGGGCTCCCGGGCGGTAGGCGAGGCGATAGCCGTACCAGGGCAGAAGAGGGAGGGTGATCGCGGTGACCAGCCACCGCTGGGACCGCGGCAGGAGCGCCGGACGGTCGCGTATCTCGATCGGGCCCACCGAGAAGCGCATCGGGTTGCCTGAGACGGTGTGCGCGACGCCGAGCAGCGCTTCGCGGTCGTCCAGGAAGGCGAGGTCACCGGTGGGAAGGCCGAGCCGCGTGGCCAGGCGTCCCAGGGTCGCCCGCGGATCGCGCACCAGGTCTTCGTGGCGCACCCGGACGACATCCACGCCCTTGCGGCGCAGCAGCTCGAAGGCGAGGTTCTGGGCCAGCCAGTGGACGGCGGTGCGCGCGGGCGTCCAGCGGGTCATCGGCCGTCCATCCTCGGGCCTGCGCACCCTGCGCCGCCACGACGCCGCCACCGCCCGCGGGTCGCGCACCACCTGCACGACCCGCACCTCCATGATCGCCGACAGGCAGTACGCCAGGGAGGCGTGCTTGCTGGAGTCGACGACCACCCGGGCGTCGGCCACCTCCGCCGCCGCCGCGTAGATGCGGGAGTACGACCGGACGTACTCGGCCAGTTCGGCCTCACGGCTCGCCAGCCCGAGGGCCAGGACGGGCAGGCGCCGGGTCCGGTCGACGCGGGCGCGCAGGCCGGGCAGCCATCCCGCCTGGCTCTGCCGCCACTGCCCGAAGGCTCGGGCGCCCACCTTGGTCCAGAAGGGGCACTGGGAGAACCGCTGCCCGCAGCCGCAGGGCTCGTCGGCCCGTACGCCGCGGTCCCACAGGTGGACGACCTCGCCGAGCGGCGCCACGCCGGGCACCTCACCGAGGAGGCGTTCGAGCAGAGTGCTGCCGCTGCGTCCCAGACCGCCCACGAAGATCACCGGCTGAGCGTCGGCCACGTGTCCTCCACGGATGGATGCGAAACGTGACGACCCTAGCGCGGAGCGTAATCGGCGTGGCCGGTAATCACCAAACGATCTACCGGCGGGCGGGGCGCCCCGTCAGACCCCGGCAGACGCGTACGGCCCCCGGCAGGGAGGGCCGTGCCGGAGGCCGATCAGCGGGTCAGAGGTGATGGGTCAGCGCGCGTCGACGATCACCCCGGCGCCGACGGTGCCGTTGGTGGCCTCGTCGATCAGGATGAAGCCGCCGGTGAGGCGGTTGCGGGCGTAGTCGTCCACGAACAACGGCTGGGTCGTCCGCAGCGACACCCGGCCGATCTCGTTCAGGCCGAGGGCGGTGGCCGACTCGTCCCGGTGCAGGGTGTTGACGTCGAGCCGGTAGTGCAGGTCCCGCACGAGGGCCCTGGCCGTACGGGTGGTGTGCTTGATGATCAGCTTGGAGCGCGGCTGGAGCTTCAGGCCGTCGGCCATCCAGCAGATCATCGCGTCGATCTCCTGGGCGGCCTGCGGCTGGTTGTTCGGCCGGCAGATCATGTCGCCCCGGGAGATGTCGATGTCGTCGCCCAGGCGCAGCGTGACCGACATCGGCGCGAACGCCTCCTCCACCGGGCCGTCGAAGGTGTCGATCCCGGTGATCGTCGTGGTCAGGCCGGAGGGCAGGTGCAGCACCTCGTCGCCGGGCTTGAGCACGCCGCCCGCGACCTGCCCGGCGTACCCGCGGTAGTCGTGCAGCTCCTGGCTGGTCGCGCTGTGCGGGCGGATGACGTACTGCACGGGGAAGCGCACGTCGACCAGGTTGCGGTCGGAGGCGATGTGCACGTTCTCCAGGTGGTGCAGCAGCGAGGAGCCCTCGTACCACGGCATGTTCTCCGAGCGGGAGACCACGTTGTCGCCGTGCAGCGCCGAGATCGGGATGAACGTGAGGTCGGTCGCGTTCAGCTTGCTGGCGAACGAGGTGAACTCCTCGCGGATCTCCTCGAACCGGGCCTCGGAGTAGTCGACGAGGTCCATCTTGTTGACCGCCAGCACCAGGTGCGGCACCCGCAGCAGCGTGGTCAGGAAGGCGTGCCGCCGCGACTGCTCCAGCACGCCCTTGCGCGCGTCGATCAGGATGATCGCCAGGTCGGCGGTGGAGGCGCCGGTGACCATGTTCCGGGTGTACTGGATGTGCCCCGGGGTGTCGGCGATGATGAACTTCCGCTTGGGCGTGGCGAAGTAGCGGTAGGCCACGTCGATCGTGATGCCCTGCTCGCGCTCGGCCCGCAGGCCGTCGGTCAGCAGCGACAGGTCGGTGTACTCCGTGCCCCGGTCGCGGGAGGTGCGCTCGACCGCCTCCAACTGGTCTTCGAAGATCGCCTTGGAGTCGAACAGCAGCCGCCCGATCAGCGTCGACTTGCCGTCGTCGACGCTGCCCGCCGTCGCGAAACGAAGGATGTCCATCAGAAGTAGCCTTCCTTCTTGCGATCTTCCATGGCGGCCTCGGAGGCCCGGTCGTCGGCGCGGGTGGCGCCGCGCTCGGTGATCCGGGTGGCGGCGATCTCGTCGATGATCTGCTCCACCGTCGTGGCGGTGGAGGCGACCGCGCCGGTGCAGGTCATGTCGCCGACCGTGCGGTAGCGGACGACGGCCTCGAACGTGGGCTCGTCCTCGCCCCGCTGGACCACCTCGGAGTCGGCCAGCAGCATGCCGTCGCGCTCGAAGACCGTCCGGGTGTGGGAGAAGTAGATCGACGGGATCTCGATGCCCTCACGCCGGATGTAGTGCCACACGTCCAGCTCGGTCCAGTTCGACAGCGGGAACACGCGGATGTGCTCACCCCTGCTGATCTTGGTGTTGTAGAGGTTCCAGAGCTCGGGGCGCTGGTTCTTCGGGTCCCACTGGCCGAACTCGTCGCGGAAGGAGAACACCCGCTCCTTGGCCCGGGCCTTCTCCTCGTCGCGCCGGGCCCCGCCGAACACCGCGTCGAACTCGTGCTCCTCGATGGCGTCCAGCAGCGTCGTGGTCTGCAGCCGGTTGCGGGAGGCCCGCCGCCCGGTCTGCTCGACCACCCGCCCGGCGTCGATCGACGCCTGGACCGACGCGACCACCAGCCGCGCGCCCAGCTCGGCGACCCGCCGGTCGCGGAAGTCGATGACCTCGGGGAAGTTGTGCCCGGTGTCGACGTGCATCAGGGGGAAGGGGATCGGCGCCGGCCAGAAGGCCTTCTCGGCGACCCGCAGCATGACGATGGAGTCCTTGCCGCCGGAGAAGAGCAGACAGGGGCGCTCGAACTCGGCCGCGACCTCACGCATGATGTGGATCGCCTCGGCCTCGAGCACGTCGAGCTGCGACGTGGTGTAGTCACGCTGAAGCATGGGGACTTCCTTCACGGAGTCTGGCGATGCAGGTCACGGATTCCGGCGAGCAACGTTGGCGCCAGATCCGGTAGGGAGACCAGGATATCCGGCAGCCAGGGGTCCCCCTGGTTGTAGGTCAGGGGTGAGCCGTCGATCCTGCTCGCGTGGGCCCCCGCCGCGACCGCCACCGCGACCGGCGCGGCCGAGTCCCACTCGTACTGTCCCCCGGCGTGCACGTACGCCTCGACCTCTCCGGTGAGGACCGCGGCGATCTTGGCACCGGCCGAACCGATGGGGACGAGCTCCCCGCCGAGGCGGGCGGCCAGCTCGCGGACGAACTCGGGCGGCCGGGTGCGGCTGACCGCGATGCGGAACGGCTCGCGCACCTTCTCCGGCAGCTCGGGCGGCGCCGCCGTCGTGAGCGTACGACCCTGTGCTGATCCCGGCCATGCGGGCAGGGCGACCGCTCCGGCGGTGAGGGCGCCGCGCTCCCACAGGGCCACGTGGACGGCCCAGTCGGCGCGGCCCTGCTCGGAGAACTCGCGGGTGCCGTCGAGCGGGTCGACGATCCAGACGCGCTCGGCCGACAGCCGACGGGGGTCCATCCGCTCCTCGCGGGTCGCCTCCTCGGACAGCACGGAGTCGTCCGGTCGCAGCCGCTTCAGGGCGTCCATGAGGAAGTCGTGGGACGCGCGGTCTCCGGCGTCCTTCAGCGCCCGGCCATCCTCGAACCCGAGACGGGCGCGCAACTCCAGGAGCCGCTCCCCTGCCTCCGTCGCCAGCTCACCGGCGAGGGAATGGTCGTCCCGCATCGTCATTTCTCAGTACGCTCCCGCCCCGCGTGCGACCGCAGACCACGTCTTCCATAGGATCTGCAGATCCAGCATGAGAGACCAGTTCTCGACATAACGCAGGTCCAACCGTACCGATTCCTCCCAAGAGAGGTCAGACCGGCCGTTGACCTGCCAGAGCCCCGTCATGCCGGGCCGGACCACGAGCCTGCGGCGCACGTCGTCGCCATACCGCGCCACCTCCTCCGGCAGCGGCGGGCGTGGCCCGACGAGCGACATGTCGCCCCGCAGCACGTTGATGAGCTGCGGCAGCTCGTCGAGCGAGTAACGCCGCAGTGCCGCGCCGAGCGCGGTCACCCGCGGATCCCTGCGCACCTTGAACAGCACGCCGTCGGCGTCGCTGACCAGCTCGACCTTGCGGGCCTCCGCGTCCCGCCGCATGGTGCGGAACTTCAAGATGGTGAACTCCGCGCCGTCCCTGCCGACCCGCCGCTGGCGGAACAGGGCGGGCCCCGGGCTGGTCGCCCGTACGGCCACGGCGACGGCGGCCAGCAGCGGGGCGAGCACGACCAGCGCCGCGGCGGCGACCAGCCGGTCGAACACGTCCTTGACCAGCCGGCGCCCGCCCGCCAGCTCGGGATGCTCCACGTGCAGCAGCGGGAGCCCGGCGACGGGCCTGATCGCGATCCGCGGGCCGGCCACCTCCATCAGCGCGGGCGCCACCACGAGATCGGTGCGCCTGCGCTCCAGCCGCCAGGCCAGCCTGCGCAGCGCCGTGCCGTCCAGCTCGGGGCAGGCGAGCACCGCCACCGTGTCCGCCCGGACCTGCTCGACCACCAGCGGCACGTCGGTGAAGTCGCCCAGCACCGGCACGTCCGCGACCCGGCCGGCGGCGTGGGCGGGCACGCAGGCGGCCACCACCTCCATCCCGTGGTAACGCTCCCGGCGGAAGGTACCGACCAACTCGGCGATCGCCGCCCGGTGGCCCACCGCCACCACCCTGCGCATGCAGCCCTCGCCCCTGGCCCGCCTGCGGTGCAGCCGTCGCCGCAGGCCGTACCTGGCCCCGAGGGTGAGCGCGGTGGCCAGCGGCAGCGCGATCAGCAGGTAGCCCCGGGCGATTTCGGTCTTCGACGCGTACGCGGCGATCGCGACACCCGCGATCAACGTGAAGCCGCCCTGTGCGACCCGGCGGAACTCCTCGGCCCCCACGCCGATCAGGCGCGGCTCGTACGCCCGGCTCAGGACCAGGATCACCGCCCAGAGGGCGGGCAGGGCGGCGCTCGCCATCACATACGGCATCACGTACGGAGTAACCTCGCCGAACCGGATCACCACGGCGGTGACCCCCGCGAGAAGGGCGCTCACGATGTCGCAGACGGCCGCCGTGAGCCGATACCGGACGGCCCACGCGGGCGGCCGGGGCATCGGATGGGCGGGCGAGTCCCGGGACGCGCCGACGGCGACCGAGGACATGTCGCCGTCCAGCACTGTCGCCCCCCGTGATCCTGTCAATACCGACGGTGATGGAATGCTAGCGGCCTCACCCCGGCGTCTCAGGGAGATTCGTTGAAAGCCGAAACGTACATATCGGTTGATGTCGAGGCGGACGGCCCGATTCCCGGGCCGTACTCGATGGTCAGCTTCGGCATGACCGTGGCCGGCCGCATGACCGGGCGGCGGTTCGAGCGGACCGACCCGGAGTCCCTGACGTTCTACGCGGAGTTACGGCCGATCAGCGACGACTGGGTGGCGGAGGCGCTGGCGGTGAGCGGCCTGGACCGGGCGACGCTGCTGCGTGAGGGACGCGACCCGGCCGAGGCGATGACGGCGGCGGCCTCCTGGGTGCGCGAGGTGTGCGGCGACGACCTGCCGGTGCTGGCAGCCTTCCCGCTGTCGTACGACTGGATGTGGATGTACTGGTACTTCCTCCGCTTCACCGGGCAGTCACCCTTCGGCCACTCCCGGTGCATCGATATCAAGACGCTGTACGCCGCCAAGGCCGTGGTGCCGGTGGCCTGGGCGACCAAGCGCCAGATGCCGCGCGAGGTGCGATCGCGGCGCCCGCACACCCACAACGCGCTCGACGACGCGATCGAGCAGGCGGAACTGCTGCAGAACCTCATGGAGTGGCCGGGCGCCACGCGCGAGCGCGACGCCGGCGACGTCAGCGGGGCGGCTTCGCCGGATTGAGGTCGGCGGCGTGGAAGCGGTTCTGCGTGGCCTCCAGACCGGCGGTCATCAGCGACTCCACCATGTCGGCCGCCCGGTCCACGAGGAACGGCAGGTCCTTGCGCTCGGCCGTGGCGAAGTCGCGCAGCACGAACGTCGCCGGGTCCATGCGGCCCGGCGGACGGCCGATGCCGAACCTGATCCGCGGGTAGTCGCGCGTGCCGAGGGACTTCGTGATCGACTTCAGGCCGTTGTGGCCGTTGTCCCCGCCGCCGGTCTTCGCGCGCAGCGCGCCGTACGGGATGTCCAGCTCGTCGTGCACCACGATCACCCGGTCGGGAGTGACCTTGTAGAAGTCGGCCAGCGCCTTCACCGGGCCGCCCGACAGGTTCATGAACGACAGCGGCTTGGCCAGCACGACCGGGAGCGCGGCCAGGCGGCCCTCGACCACCTCGGCCCGCGACCTGTGCGCCTTGAACCGCCCGCCCACCCGGGCCGCCAGCTCGTCGAGCACCATGAAGCCCGCATTGTGCCGGTTCCCGGCGTACTCCGGCCCGGGGTTGCCCAGGCCTGCCACCAGCCACCGCTGCGCGGACGCGTCGGACATCGCTGTCTCCTCCGCTGTCTGTGCCACATGGAAGAGTCCTCCACAGGACACCCTGTGGAGGACTCT
This sequence comes from Microbispora sp. NPDC046933, assembly GCF_040644635.1. NCBI lineage: Bacteria > Bacillati > Actinomycetota > Actinomycetes > Streptosporangiales > Streptosporangiaceae > Microbispora > Microbispora sp. NPDC046933. Next base: position 184,361 of record NZ_JBEYWW010000010.1, read on the forward strand.
CTCACGAACGAAGTCCTACTCGGCGGCCTCGGCGCTCTCGCCCTCGGCGACCTCGCCCTCCTCGGGCAGCTCGGCGGCCGGGGCGCCGATCACCTGCAGCACCAGGGCCTCGGGGTCGCCGGCGAGCGTGGTGCCGCTAGGCAGCTTCAGGTCGCTCGCGTGCACCGCGAAGCCGGCGTCCTTGCCGTCCACGTCCACCTCGACACCGGTCGGGATGTGAGTCGCCTCGGTCTCGACGGAGATCGTGACGAGCTGCTGCTCGACCATGGCGCTGCCGATCGGGTCGCCGGTGACGGTGACCGGGATCTCGACGGTGACCTTCTCGCCGCGCTTGACCAGCAGCAGGTCGACGTGCTCGAGGAAGCCCTTGATCGGGTCACGCTGGACGCCCTTGGGCAGCGCGATCTCGTCCACGCCCTCGCCCCGCAGGCGGATGAGCACGTTCGGCGTGCGCAGCGCGAGCAGCAGGTCGTGGCCGGGGAGGGTCAGATGCTTGGGCTCGGTGCCGTGGCCGTACAGGACAGCGGGGACCTTGTTCGCCCGGCGGATCTTGCGGGCGGCGCCCTTGCCGAACTCGTTGCGAAGCTCGGCGGCGATGAGTACTTCGGACACGGCACATCTCCTAGGGATGCTCGATCGGCGGATTGACGCGCTCCCCCTCACCCGCCCTAGCGGAAGGCGTTACGAGCGCAACCCAACCACCCTACCGTGTCTCCGCGCTTCGCCCGCCGGGGCGCTCATAGCCACTGGTCGTGCCGGAGGCGGAGCGTCCTGGATCAGTTCGTGTCTTCGTCGAGCGCGTACCGCAAGTAGAAGTGGGGTTTGGCGAGGAAGCGTCGCCAGTGGTCGATCAACTGGAGCTTGTCCCACTCGGATGTGCGGATGCCGTGGTCTCCGAGTTCGAGGATCTGGGCAGCGGGCAGGCTGGCCAGGATCGGGGAATGTGTGGCGCAGATGATCTGTCCGCCTTGGCGAGCGACGCGGTTCATGAGGCCGACCAGGCTCAAGCATGATTGGAACGACAGAGCGGCTTCGGGCTCGTCCATGAGATAGAGCCCTGGGCCAGACACCATGCGCTCCAGGACGGTGATGAACCCCTCCCCGTGGGATTGTTCGGTCAGGTCCTCTTCCCAGAATCCGTGTCGTCCTGAGACGTTCTGAGCGAGGTTGAAGAGGGTCTCCGCGCGGAAGAAGAATGCTCGCCGCTTGGTGCGCGGGCCGTGGAGAAGACGGAGCCCTGTGGTGGTGAGTTCGGTCTCTATGACTTCGCCGAGGGGTGTGGCGGGGCCGGTGCTTGCGTACTTGGTGCCAGCCTTGCCTCCGGCTGAGTTGATGCCGCAGGCATCCGCGATCGCCTCGATGATGCTGGACTTGCCTGACCCGTTTTCTCCGATGAGGAAAGCGACGGGAGCGGTCAGGGTGAGTCCGTGTTTTGCCAGGTGGGACACTGCCGGCAGTGTAGCGGGCCAGCCTGTGGGAGCCTGACGGATGTGTAGCCGGGTGAGGAGCATGGCTGTCGCCTCTCTGCGGCTCGGATCAGGTGGACGAGGTTCGTGTAGATCTCGGGCTGCGTACCGTCACACTGCTCGCATGCGTAGGCCCTGCACCATAGCCTGAAGTTGCGACCCTTCCGGAAGGGCAGGACCATGAACGACGCGAGCACGACCATCGGAAGACGTCTCCGATCGCTCCGTCTCGAACGCGGCTATAGCCAGGCCCAGCTCGCCGACCGGGCCGGGGTCAGCGTCGACCTCGTCTCCCTGTTGGAGCGCGACCTGCGCGAGTCCATGTCGTGGGCGTCCATGGTGAAGCTGGCCCGTGCGCTCGACGTCGACCCCGGTGTCATCGCCGGGAAGGCCCCGCAGCTCGATCCCGTGCCTGGCGCCGCGGTACTCACCGTACGGGACGCAGTCATCAACCCCGGCCTGCTGCCCGGCCTGCAGGCCGATCACGATGGCGAGCCCGCCAGTGAGGGCGACATCTGGCACCTGGTCGAGCGGGCGTACGGCGCGTACTTCGACGGGGAATTCGGCGTGCTGGCCGCCGAACTGCCGAACCTCATCAATGAGTGCCGGCTACTGCAGACGGCCGACCCGGTCGCGGCCGCCGGGCCGCTGTCGCACGCTTGGCAGCTGGCGGGCTCAGTGCTCGTGCACACCGGCCGGGACGACGCGGCGGCGATCGCGGCCGAGCGAGCCGTGCTCGCCGCGAAGCACGGCAACGACCCGTGGCGCCTGGCGACACAGTACGGCGTGTACTGCTGGGTCATGCTGCACCAGGGGCGGCTGGAGGAGTCCGAGCGGCTCGCGGTCACCGCGGGCGAGGACATCGAGCCCTCGATCTGGTGTTTATTCCGCTCGAAGGCACCGCCGGAGCAGATCGCGGCGTGGGGCGGGCTCATGCTGCACGCGGCCGTCGCGTCCGGTGCGGCCGGGCACGCCGACCGGGCGGAGGAGTATCTACGCGTCGCGGCCGCCGGCGCGGCCCGGCTCGGCCGGGACCGGCATGACTACTGGACCTCGTTCGGGCCAACGCACGTGGCGATCCAACGGGCGCACATCATGACCGCGCTGCATCGTCCGGACGCGGCCCTGGACGCCTCCCGCAAGGTGGACCCGCGTGGGCTGTTCAAGGTGCAGTACGGCCGGCATCTGCTGAACGTCGGCCGGTCGCTGCTGGAGCAGCGGCACACCGACGAGGCGGTCGAGGTCACCACGAGGGCCCGGGACCTGTCACCGGAGTGGTTCCGTCACCAGGGGTTCGCCCGGTCGCTCGTCACCGACCTCGTCACACGCAAGACCCGGCTCAACGCGCCGCTGCGCGGCCTCGTACAGACTCTCGGGCACCTGAGCTGACGCCCGTACGCAGCGTCCGGATTGGCGACCGGCGTCGCCGCGAGATCGGACATCACGTCCCTGGGGCACGACCGTCCGTCGCCGTACGGTCACTCCATGAGCAGTTACAGGGACGCGAGTAGCCTCCACTACTTCGAGGGCCCGGACGAGGAGGAGCTGCACCGCATCCGCGAGCGGTATGCCGGCTGGCGAATCTGGCGCAGCCGCAGCGACCACCAGGAGCCCACCGGATGGTACGCCACCCGCACCCAGGACCTGACCAGCGAGCAGTTCGCTGCCGGGCTCTACCGCACGATCGACGCCAACAGCAGCACCGAACTGGAGCAGCTGCTGATCCGCCAGCAGGAGCTCGCCGCCTCACCCTATCGGGCTGCACGGCTGGCCTGAACTGGCCGACGCGCGGTGAACAGGGTGAACACGGTGAAGCGGTCACATGAGAGCGCCCCGTCCTCCGTCTGAGGAGGGGTCGTCCCCCAGCGCCTGTCCTGCTCGCTCGGGGTCTCCCGCCATCCCTTGGTGGCCGTTACACTGGCCCGCATGATTCGTACGTTGTGTCAGGGCTGGTGGCGCTCCACGTAGGAGCGGCCATCTCACACGCGTACGACCGGGCCGTTCGGATGGACGGCCCTTTTTCGTGCTCCCTGGACGAGGGGTCGCCGTCGGAACGGCGGACCACCTGCCAAGGGAGACACCACATGAGCACGACCCTCGACACCACTGCAATCGACGACCTCGGCGTGCCGGCCGCGCAACGGCGCAGCGCCGAGCTGGAGAGATCGATCCGGGAGCGGCCGGGAAGATTCCGCGCGCTGACCGGGGACCGCCCGACCGGCCGGCTGCACCTGGGGCACTACTTCGGCACCCTGCACAACCGCGTCCGCCTCCAGAACCTGGGTGTGGACATGATGGTGCTGATCGCGGACTACCAGGTCCTGACCGATCGCGACGTCGCCGACCGGCTGACGGAGCACGTGGAGGACCTGGTGCTCGACTACCTGGCCGCGGGCATCGACCCGGACCGGGCCACCATCTTCACGCACAGCGCGATACCCGCGCTCAACCAGTTGCTCCTGCCGTTCCTCAGCCTGGTGTCGGTCGCGGAGCTGGGCCGCAACCCCACGGTCAAGGACGAGATCGCCCACTCGAGCCAGTCGGCGGTCAGCGGGCTGATGTTCACCTATCCGGTCCACCAGGCGGCCGACATCCTGTTCTGCAAGGCGAGCCTCGTCCCGGTCGGGCAGGACCAGCTGCCCCACCTGGAGGTCGCCCGCACCGTCGCGCGCCGCTTCAACAACCGCTACGGCACCCCGTCGAACCCCGTGTTCCCCGAGCCCGAGGCCCTGCTGTCCGCGGCCCCGCTGCTGCTCGGCACCGACGGAGGCAAGATGAGCAAGAGCCGGGGCAACGCCATCGCCCTGGCCGCGACCGCCGACGAGACCGCCCGGATGATCCGCGGCGCCAAGACCGACGCGGACCGCCACATCACGTACGACCCGGTGGCCCGGCCGGAGGTCTCCAGCCTGGTCCTCCTGGCCGCGCTGTGCCTGGAGCGGGACCCGCACGAGGTGGCCGGCGAGATCGGCGGCCGGGGGGCCGCCGCGCTGAAGGCCGCCGTCACCGACGCGGTCAACGACCACTTCGCACCCATCCGCGCGCGGCGCGCCGAGCTTGCCCGGGACCGCGCCCACATCCGCCGGGTGCTCCGCGACGGGAACGAGTGGGCCAACGCCATCGCCGACGACACTCTCAAGGAGGTGCGGGAGGCGATGAACTCTCTGTACTGACTACGGAAACGGGCCCCCGGACGACCCCGGGGGCCCGGCGATTCAGCTGTCGCCTTCGAAGAGGCTGGTGACGGAGCCGTCGGTGAAGACCTGCTCGATGGCCCGGGCGATCAGCGGGGCGATCGACAGGACCGTGAGGCTGTCGAACCTCTTCTCCTCCGGGATGGGCAGCGTGTTGGTCACGACCACCTCGGAGATGCGGGAGTTCTTCAGCCGGTCCACGGCCGGGTCGGAGAAGATGGCGTGCGTGGCGGCCACGACGACGTCGGTCGCGCCGTGCTCGTACAGCGCGTCGGCCGCCTTGCAGATCGAGCCGCCCGTGTCGATCATGTCGTCGATCAGCACGCAGGTCCTGCCCCGCACCTTGCCGACCACCTCGTGCACCTTCACCTGGTTGGCCACGTCGAGGTCGCGCCGCTTGTGGATGAACGCCACCGGCGTGCCCAGGCTGTCGGACCAGCGCTCGGCCAGCCGTACGCGGCCGGTGTCGGGGGAGACGATCGTGGTGGTCGCGGGGTCGAGCTTGCCGCGCAGATACTTGATCAAGACCGGCAGAGCGAACAGGTGGTCCACCGGGCCGTCGAAGAAGCCCTGGATCTGCGAGGTGTGCAGGTCGATGGACATCATCCGGTCGGCGCCCGCCTGCTTGAACAGGTCGGCCATCAGCCTGGCGGTGATCGGCTCGCGGCCGCGGCCCTTCTTGTCCTGCCGGCTGTAGCCGTAGAACGGCATGATCACAGTCACCCGTTTGGCGGAGGCCCGCTTGAGGGCGTCCACCATGATCAGCTGTTCCATGATCCACTGGTTGATCGGCGCGGTGTGGCTCTGCATGACGAAGGCGTCGCAGCCGCGCACGGACTCCAGGTATCGCACGTAGATCTCGCCGTTGGCGAAGTCACGCAGCGCCGTCGGGGTGATCTCGACGCCGAGGGCGTTCGCGACCTCTTCGGCCAGCTCGGGGTGGGACCGGCCGGAGAAGAACATGAGGTTCCGCTCACCGGTCGTCTTCTTGCCGCTCATGCCGCGCTCCTCGCGTGTCGAGCCTGTTCGCCGTACCGGGCCTGGTTCTGGGGGCGGGCCGGCCGTAACGCCGTTCCCTCGCCTCGCCCGGGGCCCGCAAACCCCTTCGCCCGGTCGATGTGGTCGGTCACGGTGTCCTCCTGGCCTGGCCCTTCGGCGCTACGCGGTCAGACCGCGCCTCGTACTCTTACCTGTCCCCGTACGGCCCGCGGGGAGGCGGGCCGCAGGTGGTCCTAATCGCCGGCCCTAGTCACCGGCAGGGTCCGCGCCGTTCGCCGCGGCCGCGTCGCGGGCTTCGATCGCCCGCTGGGCCGCCTCCGCCGACTTGGTGCCGGCGCGGCGGCGCGTCACCCAGCCCTCGACGTTGCGCTGTTTGCCGCGGGCGACCGCCATCGCCCCGGGCGGCACGTCGGACGTGATCACGGATCCGGCGGCCGTGTAGGCCCCGTCGCCGATCGTGACCGGCGCGACGAGCATGTTGTCGCTGCCCACGCGCACGTGGTCGCCCACGACCGTGTGGTGCTTGGAGACGCCGTCGTAGTTGACGAAGACGCACGCGGCGCCGATGTTGGAGCCGACCCCGATCGTCGCGTCGCCGACGTACGTCAGGTGGGGAACCTTGGAGCCCTCGCCGATCCGCGCGTTCTTGGTCTCGACGTACGCGCCGATCTTGCCCTTGGGGCCGAGCACGGTGCCGGGACGCAGATAGGCGAAGGGGCCCACGACGGCGCCGGGACCGATCTCTGCGCCGTCGGCGACGGTGTTGCGCACGACGGCCTCCTCGCCGACGACCGTGTCGGTCAGCGTGCAGCCCGGCCCCACCTCGGCTCCCGCCCCGATCCTGGTGGCGCCCTTGAGCTGGGTGCCGGGATGGACCACGGCGTCGGGCTCCAGCGTGACCCCGGCGTCGACCCACGTGCCGGCCGGGTCGACGACGGTCACCCCGGCGCGCATGTGCGCCTCCAGGATGCGGTCGTTGAGCACGCGCCGGACGAAGGCGAGCTGGACACGGTCGTTGACGCCCTCGACCTCGGCGTGGTCGGCGGCCACGTGCGCGCCCACCCGGTGGCCGTCCTCGCGGAGGATGGCCAGCACGTCGGTCAGGTATTCCTCGCCCTGGGCGTTGGCGGCGCCGATCCGCTTCAGGCCGTCGGCCAGTAGCGCGCCGTCGAAGGCGTACACGCCCGAGTTCATCTCGGCGATCGCGCGCTGCTCGGGGGTCGCGTCCTTCTCCTCGACGATCTCCAGCACCGCGCCGTCCTCGTCGCGCACGATGCGGCCGTAGCCGGTCGGGTCGGGGACGACGGCGGTCAGCACCGTGACCGCGTTGCCGTCGGCGGCGTGCCGTTCGAGCAGGGCCGCCAGGGTCTCGGTGCGCAGCAGCGGCGTGTCGCCGTACGTCACCAGGACGGTGCCGTCGATCGGGCCCTCGGCCTCGAGCGCGGTGCGCACGGCGTGGCCGGTGCCGTTCTGCTTGTCCTGGACGACCGTACGGGCGTCCGGGGCGGTCGTCGCGAGATGGGCGCCGACCCGCTCGCGCGCGTGCCCGATGACCACGATCAGCCGCTCGGGCGAGAGGCCGCGGGCGGCGGCGAGCATGTGGTCGACGAGCGCTCGGCCGCAGACCTCGTGGAGGACTTTGGGGGTTTTCGATTTCATCCGGGTGCCCTCGCCGGCGGCGAGGACGATCACGGCTGCCGGGCGCGGCACACTCACGGACTGAGGCTCCCTCGGCGTCGCGGCTTACTACACGGATCGTGCCTGTATGGATCGGCTGCGGCTTCCACGCGCGTCCAGTACCCAGGAACCGCACGGTCACCCGCTCGACAAGGTGAGCTTACCTGCCGTACCCCGGGAGGGAACCAGCCCCCCTGGGCTGGAACGACTGGATGAACAGGCTCCCGGGGGAGGATTCGAACCTCCGTTGACAGAACCAAAATCTGTAGTCTTGCCCCTAGACGACCCGGGAAGGGCGCAACGTGCCGTTTTGTCGGATTCCAGCAGCCGCCGGAATCCGCGCACTCAGGATACAGAGCGCACCCCCTGGCGCGCGCCCCCAAAATCAGGCACGTCGGCCCCGCCACGAGGCCGCCCACCGGCCGGCCCTGCCGAGGCGGCGGTCTCGGTGAACCAGTAGATGCTCACGTCGGTGAGCATCTGGTCGAGGTCCACCGCGTCCTCGGGCAGTTCGCGGGCCGGGTCGGTCCACTCCTTGAACTTCTCCACGATCCACGCCAGTCGCGCCGCGGGCGAGTCGTGCAGCCCGAACGCGACGGTCCGCGGCCGGGGCGACTGGCGCGCGTTCCGCGTCGACCGGCTGCGCCTGCGCAGCCCGAACGGGCCCCGCTTCACGCCCCGCGAGCCGCCCGGCGACAGCGCGTGCGTCCTCAGCGCCGGATCGAACTCCCTCGACGAGCCGGCCATGTGGGTCGCGCGACTCGGCGTCCCGTTCGAGGTGCACGAACCGCCCGAACTCGTCGAGCACATCCGCGCGCTCGGCGCCCGCCTCACCGACGCGGCCCGGCGTCACACGCCCACCTGACAAGCCCGCACCCGGTCAACCCATGTGGCCGGAAGTACGGCGATCCGGGATGTTACCGAGAGGACATTGCGGGCAAGTCGCCGTGGACGCCGCGGCATCGGCGGCGCGGCCGGGAGCGAGCACGAGGCATTACCAGATGGCCGACCGTTGGTGCAAGGCATGGATTCGCCACCAGATGTGGCCCGGAGCGTCACCTTCCACACATTCGCTCTTAGGTATTCCTAACTTACGATGGCGTAGGTTACGGTTGCGTAGCCAGACAATCTTCCCCATCTCGTGAGGTAGCCCATGACCGTCCTGACCGAACGTCCCTCACCACAGCCGAAGCCGGAGTTCGAGCCGGAAGGCAAGAGCAAAGCCGATCTGGTCGTCTTCGCGCTCGTCGTCGGTCTTCCGATCCTCGCGGTCATCGCCGCGGTGCCGTTCGCCTGGGGATGGGGCCTGGGCTGGACGGACGTCGCGATCGCCGCCGTGTTCTACGTCGTGTCCGGCTTGGGGGTCACGGTCGGGTTCCACCGCTATTTCACCCACGGCTCGTTCAAGGCCAACCGGCCTTTGAAGATCGCCCTCGGGATCGCCGGCAGCCTCTCGCTGGAGATGTCGGTGGTGGACTGGGTGGCCGCCCACCGCAAGCACCACAAGTTCTCCGACAAGGAAGGCGACCCGCACTCGCCGTGGCGCTTCGGGCCCGGCTTCAAGTCGATGTGCAAGGGCCTGCTGTACGCGCACGTGGGCTGGCTCTTCGAGGTCGAGCGCGTCAACCGCGCCAAGTACGCCCCGGACCTGCTGAAGGACCCGGACATCATGAAGCTGCACCGGTGGTTCCCGACGATGGCCATCACCTCCCTGCTGCTCCCGCCGGTCCTGGGCGGCCTCGTCACCTGGTCCTGGCAGGGCGCGCTGACCGCCTTCTTCTGGGGCACGCTGATCCGGATCGGGCTGCTGCACCACGTGACCTGGTCGATCAACTCCATCTGCCACGTGTTCGGCGAGGAGGTGTTCGAGTCGCGAGACAAGTCCCGCAACGTGTGGTGGCTGGCCATCCCGTCGTTCGGCGAGTCGTGGCACAACCTGCACCACTCCGACCCCACCTGCGCCCGGCACGGCGCTCTGAAGGGCCAGATCGACCTCAGCGCGGGCCTGATCCGCTGGTTCGAGAAGGCCGGATGGGCCTACGACGTGCGCTGGCCGACCCCCGAGCGGCTGGCGGCGAAGCGACTTGGCTGACGACCCAGTCAGCGTTGACGGCAGGGCCGCTCTACGGAACGCGGCGGCCCTGTCCCTCACACCGACCTCCCCCGCATCGGCGCCCCCTGCTCCAGTGCCTTCTTCTCCGGCGGCGCCCTCCACACCCGCCCTCCCGGCACCGACCGGCACCGGCACTCGTACGGCCCCCGCCTCCGCGGTGGCCGTACCGGCACGTCGGGCGACTTCCTCCGGGGGAACGCGGACCGGCCCGAGCCGGGTCCGCGCCGCCGCACCCGCCATGATGGAACCCGTGAGCGAGTCCTCCCGATCCCGAAGACGCATGACCGGCGCGGAACGGCGCGAGCAGCTGATCCAGGTCGGCCGTGCCCTGTTCGCGGACAAGGGCTTCGACGGCACCTCGGTCGAGGAGATCGCGGCCAGCGCCAAGGTGTCCAAGCCCGTGGTGTACGAGCACTTCGGCGGCAAGGAAGGCATCTACGCCGTCGTCATCGACCGGGAGATGCAGCGCCTGCTCAGCCTGGTCACCCAGGCCCTGTCGGCCTCGCACGCCCGCATCAAGCTGGAGCGGGCCGCGCTCGCGCTCCTCCAGTACATCGAGGAGAGCAGCGAGGGCTTCCGCATCCTGGTCCGCGACTCCCACGCCGCCTCGGGCACGGGCACCTTCGCCAGCCTGATCAGCGACATCGCCAGCCAGGTGGAGGACGTGCTGGCGGACGAGTTCAAGGAACGCGGTTACGACCCCAAGCTCGCGCCGATGTACGCCCAGATGCTCGTGGGGATGACCGCCCTCACCGGCCAGTGGTGGCTCGAGGTGCGCAAGCCGCGCCGCGAGGAGGTCGCCGCCCACCTGGTGAACCTGTCCTGGAACGGCCTGACGGGCCTCGATCCCAATCCCGTGCTCACCGCCGCGACACGCGGGCTGGTCCTGTCCCCCGCCGCGGAGAGCCGTACGGCGAGACCCGCCGAGCGCGAGTCGAAGGAGCAGGAGAAGCTCCGCCGCGAGCAGGAGAAGGCACGCGAGCGGGAGCAGCGCGAACGCGCCAAGCTGCTCGAACGCCAGCAGCGCGAGCTGGAGAAGGCCAAGGAGCGCGAGCAGCGCGAACGCGCCAAGGAGCTCGAACGGCAGATGAAGGAGCAGGAGAAGCTCCGCCGCGAGCAGGAGAAGGCGCAGGAGCGGGAGCAGCGCGAACGCGCCAAGGAACTCGAACGCCGTCAGCGCGAGCGGGCCAAGGAACTGGAACGCCTGCAGCGCGAGCGGGCCAAGGGATTCGACCGGCAGCAGCACGGCGAGATCTGACGATCCCTCCGACGGCTCGGGGGCTGCCGGGACGCCTTTGGGACGTCGCCGGAACACTGCACGGGGTCGGCGGAACACTGCACGGGGCGCCGGGACGCTGCACGCCGTCGCCGGAACACTGCACGGGGTCGGCGGAACACTGCAGGCGGGCGCCGGGAAGCTGTGAGCGGTCACCGGCGACATCGGGGGTGGAGCGGCGAGCAGGAAGAACCTGGCCTGCGGAAACCGGCCTGACGCTTTCGTTGCTACGAAGTTAACGTTCCGTTCAACGAGTTGGGGCATATTTCGTTATATGTCCGCCCAAAGTTCCCCCGCCCATGAGCCGGAGGAGGCCGACCTCCCCGCGCAGGCTCCCCTGCCCCACGATCGATTCCTCAACCGGGAGGAGAGCTGGCTCCAGTTCAACGAGCGCGTCCTGGAGCTGGCGGAGGACTCCTCAGTGCCGCTGCTCGAACGCGTCCGGTTCCTCGCCATCTTCGCGAGCAACCTGGACGAGTTCTTCCGCGTACGGGTGGCCGGGCTCAAACGGCGGATGGCGACCGGCCTGCTGCTGCGGACGACGGGCGGGCTGAAGCCGAGCGAGGCGCTGTCGCGGATCGCGACGGTCGCCGACGAGCTCGCGCGCAGGCACGCGGCGGTCTTCCACGACCGCATCTGCCCGGAGCTCGCGGAGGAGGGCATCGCGATCGTCCGCTGGGACGACCTCGCCAGGGACGAGCGGACGGCGCTGCGCAAGCTCTTCCGTGAGCGGATCCGGCCGGTCCTGACGCCGCTGGCCGTCGATCCCGCCCACCCGTTCCCGTACATCTCGGGCCTTTCACTGAACCTGGCCGTGACGGTGCGGAACCCGGAGGACGGCCACACGGTGTTCGCGCGGGTGAAGGTCCCCTCGCAGCTCCCCCGGTTCGTGACCGCCTCGCCGGACCGGTTCGTCCCGCTGGAGGACGTGATCGCGGCCCATCTGGGCGAGCTGTTCAAGGGCATGCAGATCGTGCAGCACCACGTCTTCCGGGTGACCAGGAACGAGGACCTGGAGGTCGACGAGGACGTCACGGAGAACCTCATGAAGGCGCTGGAACGCGAGCTGCTGCGCCGCCGGTTCGGGCCGCCGGTGCGCCTGGAGGTCGAGGACACCATCACCCCCCAGGTGCTGGAACTGCTCGTGGACGAGCTCGGCGTGTCCGACAACGAGATCTACCGCCTGCCCGGGCCGCTCGACTTGACCGGGCTGCACGCCATCGCCGACCTCGACCGCCCGGAGCTGCACTACCGGCCGTTCGTCCCGGCGGAGGCGATCAGCGCCGAGGACGACCTGTTCGCCATCCTGCGCGAGCGCGACATCCTCATCCACCACCCGTACGACTCGTTCGCGACGAGCGTGCAGCGGTTCGTGGAGGACGCGGCGGCCGATCCGGACGTGCTGGCGATCAAGCAGACCCTCTACCGCACCAGCGGCGACTCACCGATCGTGGACGCGCTGATCGACGCGGCCGAGGCGGGCAAGCAGGTCGTGGTCGTGGTGGAGATCAAGGCGAGGTTCGACGAGCACGCGAACATCTCCTGGGCCCGCAAGCTGGAGACGGCCGGGTGCCACGTGGTGTACGGCGTGCTCGGCCTCAAGACACACTGCAAGCTGTCGATGGTGGTCCGCCAGGAGGCGGGCGGCGAGCTGCGGCGCTACTGCCACATCGGCACCGGCAACTACAACCCGAAGACGGCCCGGCAGTACGAGGACTTCGGCCTGCTCACCGCCGATCCGCAGGTGGGCGAGGACGTCACGGACCTGTTCATCCACCTGACCGGCTACTCCCACCAGTCCGACTATCGCCGGCTGCTGGTCGCGCCCGACTCGCTGCGCCAGGGCCTGATCGCCCGGATCGAGCAGGAGATCGCCCACCGCGACGCGGGCCGCCAGGCCCGGATCCGGATCAAGACCAACTCGATGGTGGACGAGCCGTTGATCGACGCGCTGTATCGCGCGTCGCAGGCGGGAGTGCCGGTGGACCTGTGGGTGCGCGGCATCTGCACCCTCCGCCCGGGCGTGCCCGGCCTGTCGGACAACATCCGCGTCCGCAGCGTGCTCGGCCGTTTCCTGGAGCACTCCCGGATCTACGAGTTCGGCGGGGGACGGCGGCCGGAGATCTGGATCGGCAGCGCCGACCTGATGCGCCGCAACCTGGACCGCCGGGTCGAGGCGCTGGTCAAGGTCGCCAGCCCGGAGCACCGCAGATACCTGTCCCACCTGTTGGACATGGCGTTCGAGGACACCACCACCGCGTGGACGCTGCACTCCGACGGCAAATGGCTGCGGCACCGGGGCGAGGTCGACCTCCAGCACCACCTCATCGCGAGCCGCCGCTGGCGGACCGTGGACGACGGGACGGAGTGACGGCCGAGGGCATGGTCAGGGGCATGGCGAAGGGCATGATCAGGGCGGCCGGGGCGGTCGTCTGGCGAGGCAACGAGGACGACCCGGAGGTCGCCCTCGTGCACCGCCCGGCGTACGACGACTGGAGCCTGCCCAAGGGGAAGCTCAAGCACGGCGAGCACGTGATCGCGGCGGCCCTGCGTGAAGTGCGGGAGGAGACCGGCCTGCGGGTCGTGCTCGGCCGCGCGCTCCCGCCCGTGCACTACATGCACGACGGCCGGCTCAAGCGGGTGGACTACTGGCTCGCCCACGCCCCGGGCCACCAGCATCCGTTCGACGGCGACGGTCACGAGGTCGACGAGGTCGCGTGGCTGCCGATGGAGGAGGCACGGCGGCGCCTCACCTACACGTGGGACCGCAGCCTGCTGCGCGCCGTCGGCGCCGCTCCCCTCGTCACCACGCCGCTGATCCTGCTGCGGCACGCGCTGGCGGGCTCCCGGCAGGAGTGGAAGGGCGACGACGACCGGCGCCCGCTGGACGAGCGGGGCCGCGCCCAGGCCGAGATCCTGGCCACGGTGCTGGGGGCCTACCGCCCGGCCGTCCTGGTCAGCTCGCACAGCAGGCGCTGCACGCAGACGCTCAAGCCGTACGCCGAGCGGCACGGGCTGGAGGTGCGCGAGGAGACGGCGCTGTCGGAGAGCGGCTACGACCCGCGCGCGGCGGAACGGATCGTGCGCGACCTGCTGACCGCGACCGGGCCGGCGGTGCTGTGCAGCCACGGCAAGATCCTGCCCGAGCTGCTGGCCATGACCGGCGAGGCGCTGCGTGGCGTGCGGACCGCCGACCACGCCCTCGCCAAGGGCGGCTTCGCCGTACTGCACCGCGCCGCCGACAGAGACCGCGCCACCGACCGAGACCGCGCCGGCGCGGGCGAGCGCGTGGTGAGCCTGGAGCGGTACGCGACCTGAGACCGGAGCGCGGGACGCGACCTGAGACCGGAGCGCGGGACGCGACCTGAGACCAGAGCGCGGGACGCGACCTGAGACCAGAGCGCGGGACGCGACCTGAGACCAGAGCGCGGGACGCGACCTGAGACCAGAGCGCCGGACGCGACCTGAGACCAGAGCGCGGGACGCGACCGCGATGCGGACGACCGGCGGCGGTCAGGCGAGGCGGGACCAGACGGCGGGGAACTCCTCCTGGGCCCGGGCCGCCTCGGCGCTCTCGATGCCCGCGAGCACGCCGAAGGTGAAGGTGTCCTCCCCGGCCTGCCGGGCCCTTTCCGCCTCCTCCAGCAGCACATCCTGGGCGATGACCCCGTCCTGGTGCCGTCCGAGCACCTCCTGCACCTGCTTGGCGCGCTCGGCCGCGCCGGACATGCCGACGGCCTCCGCCGTGTAACGGGCGCGCTTGGCGGCCTTGCGCACGTCGTGCATGGCCGTCTCCCGCTCCTCGCCCTCCTCCATGCGCCGTGCCGCGTCGTAGGCGTCGGTCACCCGCCGCCAGTTCCTGTCCGCGATCTTCGGCAGCGCCTTGTCCGCGTCCTTGGCCGCCATGGCCGTCAGCGGCGGGTCGGCGGCCAGCGCGTCGAGGGCGTCGAGCAGCGCGAAGTAGCGCTCCTCGCTGAGCGTGCGCCGGATGCGGTCGTACGCGTCGTGTTCCCTGGCCAGCAGGTCGTCGCCCAGCCTGCGGCGCACCTCCCCGCTGACCAGCCGGGGGTCGAGGCCGTCGAGGCGGGCGGCGAAGCGGGCCCGGATGACCTCCAGGTCACGGGCCTCGCCCAGCACCTCGCCGAGCCACTTGAGCTCCTCCTGGAGGTCCTCCGTGCCGGCGACGATCCGCTTGAACGCCTTGAGCGCGCTGCGCAGACGGCGGCAGGCGACCCTGGCCTTGTGGACGGCGTCCTCCTCGGCCAGCCGCACGTGCGGGTCCTGCGCGATCAGCGCGTCGGCGTGAGCGCGGAGGTAGGTGACGACCACCTCTCCCGCCGAACCGGGCTCGGGCCGGGTCCTCGGTCGCTGCGCGGGTATGCGGTCACCCAGAACGCGGGCGAGCTTGCTCGCGCTGTCCGCGGGAGCGGCGCCCGCCTTGCGCAGGCGCTTGGCCACCTTCTTGAGAAGGTCGCGTTCGCCCTCCTTGAGCTCGGCCTCGACCTCGCGCCAGCGCCGCACCACCGGCTCGCCACCGAGCACCGTGCCCTTCACCCGGTCGTCGGCGATCTCCACGAGCACCGTGCCGCCCGGACCGAGCAGCCGGGTGACCCCGCGGCGGGTCTCCAGCTGGGCCACCGGCGCGAGCGGGGCGCCCCGCGTGTAGGCGAGGACGAGGCTCGCCAGCTCGGCGGGCACCACCTTGGCGCTGCGGGTGAGCGGCCGGGTGATCTCCTGGCGGGCGCCCTTGGCCTTGGGCAGCTTGAGGTGCCAGCCCTCGTCGTCTCCGCCGCGCCGCCGGCGCAGGGTGACGCCCCGGCCCGCCAGCCGCAGGTCGGGAGTGTCGAAGTAGACCGCCGTCAGCCGGTGTGAGAGCGGCTCGGACACCCCTTCGCACCCCGGCACGCCGCCAAGGTCGGGCAGAGCGAAGCCCTCCGGAACGTCGAACTTGTCCTCTATCTCAAGCGGCACCGTTCCCCCAAGTGTGTCCCGGTTGGCGGTCATACTGCCACTCGAAGGTGAACAAATCTCACAGGTGTGCGGCGACGAAGATCCGCCGGAAGGGGAACGGCGTGCCGTACGGCCTGGGCGGGTAGGCGGCACGCAGGGCCCGCGCGCAGTCGGCGAGGAAGTCGGCGTGCCGCTCGGCGGGCAGCCGGTCGAGCATGGGCCGCAGGGCCGTGCCCTTGATCCAGCCGAGCACCGGGTCCTCCCCGGGCAGGACATGCACGTAGGTGGTCTCCCACGCGTCCACGGTGAAGCCGAGACCGGCGAGCAGCTCCACGTAGTCGGCGGGTTCCCCGACCGGCACGCCCCGCGGCACGTCGCCCAGTTCCTCCCGCCAGGTCGTACGGCACAGCTCGCGCACGACGGCGTGGCTCGGCGCGTGGAAGTTGCCGGGCACCTGGAAGGCGAGCCAGCCGTCCTCGGTCAGGTGACTCCTCCACCGGCGCAGCAGGTCGGGGTGCTCCGGGATCCACTGCAGGAGCGCGTTCGAGACGATCACGTCGACCGGGCGCGGCGGGCGCCAGTCGCGGACGTCCGCCACCTCGAAGGTCGGCCCCGGCGGCGCCTTGGCGATCATCGCGGGCGAGGAGTCGACGCCGTGCACATGGGCCCCGGGCCAGCGGTCGCGGAGGGTCGCCGTGAGCTCCCCGGTGCCGCAGCCGAGATCGACGACGTACTCGGGCGACCTGGCGCCCACCCGGGCCAGGAGCTCGTGGAAGGGACGGCCGCGCTCGGCCGCGAAACGCTCGTAGACCTGCGGATCCCAGATGTCGGCACCCATGACCGCCCTCCATTATCTTGACGTCGAGATAAATCGAATCGCGGGAGATATCTCGATGTCAAGAGAAGCTAGACTCGGCCCATGACCTTCTCGAGGCCCGTCGAGGACGAGGTGGACCGGCTGGTCGCGGCCTGGAAGCAGGAGCGCCCGGACCTGGACGTGACACCTCTCGAGGTGCTGAGCCGGGTCTCCCGGTTGAGCCGGCACCTGGAGCGCGAGCGCCGCGCGGCCTTCGCGTCCCACGACATCGAATCGTGGGAGTTCGACGTGCTGACGGCCCTGCGCCGCGCGGGCGAGCCGTACGAACTGAGCCCGGGGGCGCTGCTGCGCGCCACCCTGGTGACCTCGGGCACGATGACGAACCGCATCGACAGGCTGGCCGCCGCCGGACTGGTCACCCGGCGACCCGACCCGGAGGACCGGCGCGGCGTGCTGGTGCGGCTGACCCCCGCGGGGATGCACCGTGTGGACGCCGCCTTCGCCGACCTGCTGCGCCGCGAACGCGAACTGCTCGCCGGTCTCGAACAGCACGAGCAGCAGGCCCTCGCCGCCCTGCTGCGCACACTTCTGGTCCCCTTCGACACCTCCGACGCGGCCGCCCACTGAGCCCGAACCGGCACCGCGGGAAAGCCCGCGGACACGGATTGATCCGAGGACGACAAACGCCCTCGCAACGGCATAGAAATGCCTCAAATTTACATTTGTCGCTTTTGACGCTTTCGACGGAGGCAGTCGGAAGCCATTGACTCCATCTCAACACGCCCACCGGGTGTGATTTTCGTCACATTGACTTCTTGGAGCGATCCAGCACGACCCCTGAGCCGGGTCATGCGCAAGCCGCATGATCAGCAGAGACGAGACGGGCCGCCCGCGGCCCTACCTCTGCGAAGACCCTGTGGACACAGAGAGCTATTTCTGAAATTTCTGTTTTCAGAGGCTTTCTTCGTTATAACTTCCCTCAGTTCCTTCACTGACGCATGGGGTGCGAGTGACGCCCCACGACAGACCAGGGAGATCCTCTTGAAGCGCACTCTCGCTCTCGGCGGGGTCGCGGCCGGCCTGCTGGCCTCCGCTGCCGTCGCCTCCCCGGCGCAAGCCGCCGACCAAATTCCGTCCATCAACCTGGCCAAGACCAACTTCGCCGCTCAGGAGGTGGCTGCCTACTGGTTCGGCGAGCGTGCCGCCAACCTGATCGCGGCCACGCCGTACGGGGTTGAGACCAAGGTCATCACCGCCAAGGTCAAGGGCCTCACTCCGTCGGCGCCGGCTTCCACCAAGCCCGGCGTCGTGGGATCGAGCGGTGACCAGAAGGCCTCCACGGGCAGGCTGAAGAACGTGAACCTGCCCCGCACGGTGGGCAAGGTGTTCTTCATCGGTGCCGACCACAGGCCGCACTGGTGCTCCGCGACCTCCGTGCAGAGCCACTACAAGAACCTGGTGGCCACCGCCGGTCACTGTGTCTACGACACCGTGTCCAACAAGGGCACGCTGGACAGGTGGGTCTTCATCCCGGGTTACTACCAGGGCAAGGCTCCGTGGGGCATCTACGTCGGTAAGACCGCCTACACCCACGACGACTTCAGCGTCTTCGAGGACGGCGACAAGAACTACGCGTTCGTCACCGTCTACAACGGCGTCCAGGTCACCAGCGTCAGCTACGACAGGTACGGCCGTGACGGCCGCTGGCGCGACCGCGACCACAAGGGCCGCGACGGACGTGACGGCGACTGGCGTGACCGTGACGGCGACTGGCGCGACCGCGACGGCAAGGACCACGACGGCCGCGACGACAAGGGTTACGACTGGCGCGACCGCGACGGCAAGGGCCGTGGCGGACGCCACCACGACGACCGCGACTGGTACACGCAGCGCATCTCCGTGCGTGAGTTCCAGGCTCTGAACGGGCGCAGGGACCTCACCGGCGACGGCCCCTGGGCCAAGGGCACGGGCGTCGAGACCCGCGAGATCAGCAAGGACGCCTACTACCGCAACGAGGACTCGTACGTCAGCCGCGACGGCAAGACCCTCTACTTCCGTAAGAAGGTCTGGGACCGCGACGACCACAACGGTCCCGGGCACGGCGGTCCCGGCCACGGTGGTCCCGGGCACGGCGGTCCCGGGCACTACGACGGTCCCGGCAACGGCGACCTCGCGCAGCCCGCCGCGGCCGCGATGAGCCCCTACAAGGGCGGCAACGACGACGAGCGGGGACGGGGCGACCACGAGGGCAACGGCGGCCAGCAGGGCGGCAACCACCACCCCAGGCCGAGCAAGAGCCCGAGCCCGTCGCCGAGCCCGAGCCCGAGCCCCTCTCCGAGCCCGTCGCCGAGCCCGAGCCCGAGCCCGTCGCCCAGCCCGAGCCCCTCGCCCAGCGGCAAGCCCGACTGGTGCGACGACGACCGCACCCCCCGCGCGAACGACGACAAGCGCTGGGGCGGCGGCAAGGACCACTGCGACGACGACCACAACCGGCCGAAGTACAAGTACTACGCCCGGACCTTCTGGGCGAAGCGGGTCCACGGCCACAGGCCGCACGGCACGCTGAAGATCGGCCTGAAGGACGTCGGCGCGCTGGGCGCCAACGTCGGTGGTCAGGGTCTGGCCTACAACCAGAAGACCGGCACCAACATCTTCATGTTCGGTTACCCGAGCGGGTCGGAGCCGGACGGCAACTACCAGTTCACCGGCCAGACGATGAAGTGGGCTTACGGCAAGACCTTCCGTACGAGCGCCGCGGCCATCAAGGGCGAGGAGCTCGTGGGTGTCAAGTCCTCCTTCACCGGTGAGGGCTCGATCGGTTCCCCGTGGCTGTACCGCTACAGCAACGCCAAGCGGCTCGGCTACCTCAACGGTGTGACCATCGGCCTCGCGGACACCGACAAGAACGACCGGATCGACACCAGCGTCTCCCCGTACTTCGACGGTGAGACCCTGGCCGTCTACAAGGCCGCCGAGAAGAACTGGTCTGGCAAGATCGTCTGAGTCTCCTGACTCCTGACGACCTCAGGAAGGGCCCGGGTGGCATGTCCATCCGGGCCCTTTCCTGTTGCGTGCCCGGCATGGACGATCGCGTGAGGACGGAAGTGGCCTCCTGCGCCACCGCCGCCGTCCTACCGGCGGTACGGGCGCGGGCGGTCCCTGAGCTGCCGAAGGGGTGCCGTGGTCGCTGCCACGCGTCGCGGCGGGCGTGGAATGCCGCCAGGGACACGGCTGCGCCAGATGGGATGGAACAGCGTCAAACACGGCCCTGGATGGTCTGTGGCCGCGTGTACGGGCCGATCTTGGCCTTCCGGGTGCGGTCGGGGATGTACACGCGTTCCAAGCCGGCCAGGACGTCCGGCACCGTGAAACGGTGGCTTCGCGGACCTCCGAACCCATCTGGATGGCCACCGTTCTGTCCGCCCTAGACGGCTAAACTCGATGCGAGCTGCTCCGACTCGCTTACCGACCCGGAGCAGCGGAGAGCGTGAGGAGGTAGCGGCATGACCGCAGAGCCGCACGACCTGATCAACGTTCGGACGCCCGAACAGATCGTGGAGTCCCTCAAAACCGACAGGACTCCGCGCAACATCCGTGCCTGTCTTCCTCCTGCTGATCGCGACTACTTCGACAGGGACTACCGGCGGGCCATGGCCAAGGCCACCGAGGAACTGGACCTCGCGCCCGTCAATGCCTTGCTCGCTCACTGGTGGCACATCGCCAGGATGAAGGCGACCGGGGACTACGAAACGGTTCTGGACCAGGGCGCTCGCGTCCACGAGCAGATAGAACGTGGCGAATACGTCCCGGGGAGACCGTTACAGGAGGTCCTTGCCGAACGAGCATCCGAACTCGGCGTGAAACTTGAGCTCTAGATGTATACCGTCGGCCAGAGCAAGCAGGTAGATGAGCAAATCGCCGCCCTCCCCGCAGAAGCGCTCGCGGCGTTCCACGAGGTGATCGTGTTCCTTCACGTCGCACCGTGGAACGGCAATCCCTTCGTGAGCGAACGACCGGACGCCCCGATGCGGACACAGACGTTCGGTGACGGCGGTGCCGGCATGGTTACCTACCTGATCGTCGAGTACCGACGCCTGGTGGAGATCATCGACGTCGCCTGGTGCGGCTGAGCACTGCACAAAACCGGTATGCCCGTTCGCGCGATGGCGAGCTCCTCGTACCGGCCGATCGCTGTCACAGCCGAAAACCGTCACTTTCGTCACAGCTCGGGAACGTGACTGGATGATCGGCGGGGCAGCGTGGCCCACGACACGAGGCGATCGGGGGCGGGAAACCGGCCCCCATGTCCAGCCGCGTCTCCGCAAGGATCGCCTGGGCGGTCAGAGCGCCGGTGCCGGGGACCTCATCGAGACGTTCCACAACAGGACGCACGATCGGCGCGACCGGCCGGTGGCATTCCTCCTCCCGGCAGTCCATAGCCGCCCACTCCGCCCCGCCGGGACCGTGGGATGCCCTGGCACCGGCCGTGCCCCGAGCCGGCCTGAGCGAGCCTGAGGGGGCCGTGATCCGTGTGAGAAGCCGCTCCAGCCGCACCGTGAGCCGTTCGATTCACGCGGTTGATCGCGTTGAAGGTGACTTTCGACCGCCCACACCTTGCCGACCCACTGCCCGGAACCTCCGAGCTCGGTGATCGCACACAGCCCTTGACCACGTCCTCGGCGGCGTCCTCGGCGGCGTCCTCGGCCGCATCGACCCGCGCTCGCCGCCGGAACCTGTCGCGCAACCGTCTCCCACCGTCGGCGTAGACCGCCCGCGCGGCGTGAGTTCCGCCTCGCATCCCTGTCGAGGGAGCGAGCGTCTCCAGGGCCCACCGCCCAAATGTGACCACTTTGACGGGATCGGGACCTTATCCGGTTTCGCTTCAAACATGTGATTTAGGTCACATTGTGCGTGTACCGCTCCATCACGGAGCGTGAGCAAGATCGAATCGCTCGGCCCATGATCAGCGAAAACTTGAGAGAACCCTGGGAACGCAAGGCCGTAGGACCGGCGGAGGCCCGGGGACCAAGGTGATGATTCCCCTTACGACTCACTTACTTCTCCTATAGCTTTCTCCTCGTTCCTTCACTGACGGATGGGGCGCAAGTGACGTCCCACGACAGACCAGGGAGAAAGTAATGAAGCGCACTCTCGCTCTCGGCGGGATCGCGGCGGGCCTGCTGGCCTCCGCGGCCATCGCTGCGCCGGCTCAGGCTGACACGCCCAAGGACGTGGAGACCACGACGCTGGCGCAGACCAACTTCGCTGCCAAGCAGGTTGTCCAGTACTGGATCGGCGAGCACTTCGCCAACCTCGTCGGCGCCACGCCGTACGCGGTTGAGACCAAGGTCGCCGCCAAGAACGTGGGCAAGTACCCGACCGCGGCTACCGACAAGCCCGGCGTCGTGGGGTCGAGCGGTGACCAGAAGGCCGCCACCGGCAAGATCAAGAACATCAACCTGCCCCGGACCGTGGGTAAGGTGTTCTTCGTCGGCGCCGACGGCAAGAACCACTGGTGCACGGCCACCTCGGTGCAGAACCAGTACAAGAACCTGGTGGCGACCGCCGGTCACTGCGTCTACGACACGGTGGCCAACAAGGGCACCCTCGACAACTGGGTCTTCATCCCCGGCTACTACGAGGGCAAGGCTCCGTGGGGCATCTACGTCGGTAAGACCGCCTACACCCACGACGACTTCAGCGTCTTCGAGGACGGCGACAAGAACTACGCGTTCGTCACCGTCTACAACGGCGTCGAGGTCACCAACATCAAGAGCGACAAGGTCAGGAACTGGGTGGACAACCGCCGGTTCGAGACCAAGGCCCTCGCCGAGAAGGCCAAGAAGGACCTCGAGACGAAGGAAACCGGCTGGTCCGGCGAGATCGTCGAGGTCAAGGACTGGCACAACCTGGCGACGGACAAGAACGAGTCCTGGAAGAAGTTCGTCTCGGTTGACGAGTCCAACTTCTGGACCTTCGCCCGCCTCGCGAGCAAGAACGAGCTCGTGACGCTGGTCCGCGGGACGAGCACCGAGTGGACCAACCGTCAGGGCACCGCCGGCATCGTCATCGAGCGGATCAACCGCGAGGCGTACGGCAACACCCAGGACGACTACTTCTGGTCCGAGGACGGCAAGGCGCTCTACTTCAAGAAGGACAACGGCTTCTACAAGGCCACCTTCTGGGCGCTGTACGACCTGGACTACAAGCTGACCGGCCACATCGTGGACGTGACGCTGAAGGACAAGGGCAGCCTCGGCAGCAACGTTGGCGGCCAGGGCCTGGCTTACAACCAGAAGTTCGGCGCTCAGCCGGTCTTCATCTTCGGTTACCCGAGCGGGGCCCACAAGGACGGCAACTACGCCTTCACCGGCAAGACCCTCAAGTGGGCGTACGGCAAGCCGGGCGCCTACGCGGACTCGTCGAAGAAGGCGGAGGCCCTGCAGGGCGTCAAGACCTCCTTCACGGGTGAGGGCGCTCTGGGCTCGGCCTGGCTGCTCAAGTACAGCAACACCAAGCGTCTCGGCTACCTGAACGGTGTTACCACCGGTGTCGCCGACACCGACGGCAACGACCGTTACGACCTGAGCGTCTCCCCGTACTTCGACGGTGAGACCTACGAGGTCTACAAGGCGGCCGCGGGCAACTGGTCCGGCAAGATCGTCTGAGCTGATCTCAGTGATCTCGTGAAGTAAGAAAAAGGGCCCGGCATCCAGCCGGGTCCTTTTTCTATTTCCCCGGAATTCCCCCAGCAGTGCCGCAGCGGTCCGATCCGGAACCGGCCGGCACCTCGAACAGGAGGAACGCGGGCAGGCGGCGCGGGCACCGGAATGCCCTCCGAACTGGACCGACTGGGCGCGGCGCGCCGTCGGCATGTCACTCCAGTAACGATTCCTTACACCTCCTGACATTTTCCTATAACTTATTTCTCATCCTTTACTGACGCATGGGGCGTAATCCCGTCTCACGCCAGACCTGGGAGAAAAAGTGAAACGCACCCTCGCTCTTGGTGGCGTGGCGGCCGGCCTGCTGGCTTCCGCCGTCGTCGCCTCCCCCGCTCACGCGGAGAAGATTCCGGCCAAGCCCCTGGCCGAGACCAACTTCGCCGCCAAGCAGGTGGCCGCGTTCTGGTTCGGCGAGAAGATGGCCAACCTGATCCACGCCACCCCGTACAACGTCGAGACCAAGGTCTCCTCCAAGGTCGTCGCCCACATGCCCAAGGCGCCCACCTCCAAGCCGGGTGTCGTCGGGTCCAGCGCCGAGCAGAAGCCCACGGGCACGTCGAAGAACGTCAACCTGCCCCGGTCCTCCGGCAAGGTGTTCTTCGTCGGCGCGGACAACAAGCCACACTGGTGCTCCGCCACGGCGGTGCAGTCGCTGCACAAGAACCTCGTGGCCACGGCCGGTCACTGTGTCTTCGACACGGTGAAGGGGAAGACCACGATGAACAAGTGGGTCTTCATCCCGGGCTACTACGAGGGCAAGGCCCCCTGGGGCATCTACGTGGGCAAGATCGCCTTCACGCACTCCGACTACGACGCCTTCGCCGACGGCGACCACAACTACGCGTTCGTCGCCGTCTACAAGGGCATCCAGGTCACCGACGTGAAGACCGACAAGGTCAAGAACTGGGTCGACAACCGGATCTTCAAGACCCGGGCGGAGGCCGAGAAGGCGCAGCAGGAGGTCGAGACCAAGACCACCGGCTGGGCCGGCAGGATCGTGCCGTTCGTGTCCACCCCCGAGACGGTCGTCAGGGACAAGAAGAACAAGGAATACCAGCAGACCTGGATCGACGTCTCCACCTGGGCGTACTGGCAGAACACCGAGGCGCCCGCTCTCGCCGACGACAAGAAGGCGCCCACACTCAAAGAGGCCCTGGAGCTCCTGAACAAGGGCCGCGGCCAGACGACGGACTTCAAGACCGCCCCCGGCACCGGGATCAAGGTCACCCGCGTCTCGCTCACCGACTACAACTCGGCCAAGGACGAGGTGAAGATCGGCGACGTCGAGTTCCGGGTCTCGGAGGACAAGAAGAGCGTCTACTTCGTCTACGACCACGGCTACTACAAGGCCAACTTCTGGGCGAAGTACGACCTGGACTACAAGCTGACCGGCAAGATCGTCGAAATCACGCTGAAGGACGTCGGCCGCCTGGGTGACAACGTGTCCGGCCAGGGTCTCGCGTACAACCAGAAGGTCGGGCAGCCGACCTACGTGTTCGGCTACCCGAGCGGGGCCCACAAGGACGGCAACTTCGCCTTCACCGGCAAGACCCTCAAGTGGACCTACGGCAAGACCTTCCCCGCCGAGGCGCCGTCCATCAAGGGCGAGGCCCTCCAGGGCATCAAGTCGTCCTTCACCGGCGAGGGCGCCCTCGGTTCGGGCTGGCTGTTCAAGTACAACAACAGCAAGAGGTTCGGCTACCTGAACGGCGTGACCATCAGCGTCTCGGACACCGACGGCAACGACCGGTACGACACCAGCCTCTCGCCGTACTTCGACGGTGAGACCTACGAGGTCTACAAGGCGGCCGCGGCCACCGACTCCGGCAGCATCATCTGAGCACCCGATCTCACGAGAGGGGCCCGGCCGTCTACGGCCGGGCCCCTCTCCCGTTTCTCATCGCGTCGGCGACCTCTCATCGCGTCGCGACCTCTCGTCGCATCGGCGCACACCGAAGGCGCGGCCGGACGACGCTGCTCTACTGCGCTTCGAGGCGCTCGGCGAGCGTCATCCACTCGAGCTCGGCCGACTCCTTCTGCGTGGCGATCTCCCGCAGCTCGGCGTCGAGCTTGGCCAGACGCTCGAAGTCGCTCGCCGCCTCGGCCATCTCGGCGTGCAGCTTCGCCTCGCGCTCGCCGAACCTGTCGATCTGCCGTTCCAGCCGGTTGAGCTCCTTCTGCAGCTCCCGCAGCTCCTTGGCGGACAGCCCGCCCGCAGGCGCCGGCCGGTCGTCCTGGACGGTTCGCTCGGGAGTGCCCGCGGCGGAGGCCGCGCGGGCCGACAACGCGGCGCCCGACGCACGGCGTTCCAGGTACTCGTCCACACCGCCGGGCAGCATCGACAGCCTGCCGTCGCCCAGCAGCGCGACGCAGCGGTCCGCCACCCTCTCCAGGAAGTACCGGTCGTGGCTGACCACCACCAGCGTGCCCGGCCAGGCGTCGAGAAGGTCCTCCAGCTCGGTGAGCGTCTCGATGTCCAGGTCGTTGGTCGGCTCGTCGAGCAGCAGCACGTTGGGCTCGTCCATGATCAGCCTGAGGAGCTGGAGCCGCCGGCGCTCGCCGCCCGACAGGTCGCCGACGACCTTCCACTGGGCCTCGCCCCGGAAGCCGAGACGTTCGAGCAGCTGGGAGGCCGACCACTCCTTCTTGCCCACCTGGACGTACTTGCGGATCTCCTCGACCGTCTCCAGCACCCGCCGCGTGGGGTCCAGCTCGGCGAGCTCCTGCGACAGGTGCGCGAGCCGGACCGTCTTGCCGCGTACGACCCGGCCGGAGTCGGGCTCGACCGTGCCGGACAGCAGGCGCAGCACCGACGACTTGCCCGAGCCGTTCACACCGATCAGGCCGATCCGGTCTCCCGGGCCGAACTGGTACGTGCAGTGGTCGAGCACCAGCGGGCCCGACGCCGGACCGCCCGCGTGGAGCGTCACGTCCTCCAGGTCCGCGACGGTCTTGCCGAGCCGTGCCGAGGCGAAGTTCAGCAGCTCGACGGTCTCCCGCGGCGGCGGCTCGTTCGCGATCAGCGCCTCGGCCGCGTTGATCCGGAACTTGGGCTTGGAGGTCCGGGCCGGCGGTCCGCGCCGCAGCCAGGCGATCTCCTTGCGCATGAGGTTCTGCCGGCGTTCCTCCGCGGCCTGCGCGATCCGCGCCCGCTCGGCCTTGGCCAGCACGTACGCCGCGTAGCCGCCCTCGTAGCGCTCGACCGCACCGTCCACGACCTCCCACGTGCGGGTCGAGACCGCGTCGAGGAACCACCGGTCGTGGGTGACGACGAGCAGCGCCGACTTGCGCTGGACGAGGTGCCCGGCCAGCCAGGCGATGGCCTCGATGTCGAGGTGGTTCGTGGGCTCGTCGAGGATCAGCAGGTCGTGCTCCTCGATCAGCAGCCGCGCCAGGGCCGTACGGCGCCGCTCACCGCCGGACAGCGCGCCCGCGGGAGCCGCGAGGTCGATGTCGGCCAGCAGGTTGGCGAGGATCTCCCTGATCGCGGCGTCGCCGGCCCACTCGTGCTCGGCCCGGCCGGCCAGGACGATGTCCTTCACCGCGGCGTCCGGGTCGAACTGGTCACGCTGGGAGAGCGTGCCGACGCGCAGGCCACGGGTGTGGGTGACCCGGCCACTGTCGGGCTTCAGCGTCCCGGCGATGATCGAGATGAGTGTGGTCTTGCCGCCGCCGTTGCGGCCGACGACGCCGATCCGGTCGCCCTGCTCCAATCCGAGGGAGACGTCGGCGAGCAGCGGCTTGGGCCCGAAGGCGTGGGAGACGGACTCCAGATTGACCAGATTCATCGCTCGTAAAGCTTATCCGGCCACGGTGGCCCCGGGGACGGGCCCGTGGGCGGTGACGACGGCCCGGCAGCCGTCCACGTCCTTGATCAGGGCGGCCAGCTCGTGCGCCCGCTCGGCCGACTCGGCCAGGAAAGCGCAGGTGGGGCCCGATCCGGAGACGATCGCTCCGAGCGCACCGTGATCGCGGCCGGCGGCGAGCGTGTCCGCGAGCGAGGGGCGCAGCGCCAGCGCGGCGGGCTGCAGGTCGTTGGACAGCGCCTGCCCGAGCGCCTTCGCGTCGCCCGCACGCAGGGCGGCGAGCAGGGCCTCGCTCACCTCGGGGCAGGGCGCGGCCACCCCCGCCTCCTCGCGCAGCCGGTCGCACTCGCCGTACACCCTGGGGGTCGACAGGCCGCCGTCGGCGAGCGCGAAGACCCAGTGGAAGACCCCGGCGGTCTCCAGCGGGGCGAGCCGCTCACCGCGTCCGGTGCCCACGGCGGTGCCGCCGAGCAGCGCGAACGGCACGTCGCTGCCGATGTCGGCGGCGATCTCCATCAGGTCCTCGACGGGCAGGCCGAGGCCCCACAGCTCGTTGCAGGCCACCAGCGCCGCGGCGGCGTCGGCGCTTCCCCCGGCCATGCCGCCCGCCACCGGGATCGACTTGCGGATCAGCAGGTCGGCCCGGTAGGAACGGCCCGCCCTTTCGGCCAGCGCCCTGGCGGCCCGTACGGCGAGGTTGTCGTCGCTCACCGGAACCTCTCCGGTGTGGTCCCCCTCGACCCTGACCCTGAGCGGGGGCGCGGAGGCGTCACCGTCGACCGGTTCGGCGGCGGTGACCTCGTCGAACAGCGAGACCGCGTGGAAGA
The DNA here is from genome assembly GCF_040644635.1 of Microbispora sp. NPDC046933. Classification (NCBI taxonomy): domain Bacteria; kingdom Bacillati; phylum Actinomycetota; class Actinomycetes; order Streptosporangiales; family Streptosporangiaceae; genus Microbispora; species Microbispora sp. NPDC046933. The sequence goes on from NZ_JBEYWW010000010.1 coordinate 212,211, forward strand.
CGTTCACCAGGTCGTGGTAGCCGTCCTCGCGCAGCGGGCCGACCGCGAGCTGGAGGTTGACCTTCGCCGGCACGCGCACCGTGATCGCGCTCATCGCCCGCTCACCGCCTCTCGTCGCACGGGATAACGGGCGGAGGGCCGCCCACCGCGGCCGATCCCATGTCGTCGCTCTCCGATGTGCCTGCACATGGCATGCGAGCTTAGCGTCACATGTCGTTGCGAAGATTGAGCGAGTTTCCCGGCATGAGGGCGGTCCGGGCGCGCGGAAAGGGCCCGGCCGTACGGCCGGGCCCTTCCTTAATTCAGGCGATCGCCGAGAACGGCTCAGACGATCTTGCCGGACCAGTTGCCGGCGGCGGCCTTGTAGACCGCGTAGGTCTCACCGTCGAAGTACGGGGAGACGCTGGTGTCGATGCGCTTGTTGCCGTCGGTGTCGGAGACCGTGATGGTCACACCGTTCAGGTAACCGAGACGCTTGGCGCTGCTGTAGCGGTAGAGCCACGCCGAGCCGAGCGAGCCCTCGCCGGTGAAGGAGGACTTGACGCCGATGACCTCCTCGGCCTTCATGGACGGCACGGCCGCCTTGAAGGTCTTGCCGTAGCTCCACTTGAGGGTCTTGCCGGTGAAGGCGTAGTTGCCGTCCAGGTGCGCCCCGCTCGGGTAGCCGAACACGAAGACCGGGCTGCCGATCTTCTGGTTGTAGGCCAGGCCCTGACCGCCGACGTTGGAGCCGAGGGTGCCGACGTCCTTCAGGGAGATGTTGACGATCTTGCCCTTGAGGCGGTAGTCGACATCGAAGTTGCCCCAGAAGGTGGCCTTGTACCAGGCGTTGTCCTTGGCGAAGTAGTAGGCCGTCTGCTCCTTGGCGTCGGCGGAGTTCCAGCCACCGTTCGCCTGGTACTTCTCGAACTCCGTCCTCGAAGTACGGGAGACAACGACGCCCCACGTCTTGTCGTCGTAGGTGGACGTGCCCTTCTTGGCCTGGGCCTCCAGGGTGGCGCGGGCCGAGTTCACGGTCGTCGGGTCGACCGCGATCTGGGCGACGCTGGCGTCGACCTTCGTCGAGTCCGGGGTGCGCAGCGGCACCTTGTGGGCCCAGTCGATCCGGCTGACGATCCGGCCCGCGAAGCCGGTCTCCTTGGTCTCGAGCTCCTTGCGAGCCTTCTCGGCGTCGGCCTTGGTCTCGAACGTGCGGTTGTCGACCCAGTTCTTGACCTTGTCCACCGACCCACCGGTGACCTGGACGCCGTTGTAGACGGTGACGAACGCGTAGTTCTTGTCGCCGTCCTCGAAGACGCTGAAGTCGTCGTGGGTGTAGGCGGTCTTACCGACGTAGATGCCCCACGGAGCCTTGCCCTGGTAGTAACCGGGGATGAAGACCCAGTTGTCCAGGGTCGCCTTGTTGGACTTGGTGTCGTACACGCAATGGCCGGCGGTCGCCACCAGGTTCTTGTACTGGCTCTGCACGGCGGTGGCCGAGCACCAGTGGGGCTTCTTGTCGGCGCCGATGAAGAACACCTTGCCCACCGTGCGGGGCAGGTTGACGTTCTTCGAGGTGCCGGTCGACGCCTTCTTGTCACCGCTGGACCCGACGATGCCGGGCTTGCTGTCAGCGGAGGCACCACCCTTGGAGACGTGCTTGGTGGGCAGCGTCGTCTCGACGGCGTACGGGGTGGCGTTGACCAGGTTGGCCATGTTCTGGCCGTACCAGAACGCGGCCACCTGCTTCGCGGCGAAGTTCGTGTTGGCCAGGTTGACCGGCGGCGCGACGTCGGAGTCGGCGTGGGCCGGGGAGGCGACAACGGCGGTGGCCAGCAGGCCGACCGCGATGCCGCCGAGGGTGAGGGTGCGCTTCAACTTACTACTCCCTGGTCTGATCGTCGGGCGCCATCTGCGCCCCATCCGTCAGTAAAGGACGCCTAAAAGCTATCGAAGGATTTGCGAGTTGTGACCGCCTTAGTGGCTTTCAGTCTGACCGCACCGTCAAGATCGCTACCTGCGTCTTCGCCGTCGACACGGGGAAGATCGCCGGGTTTTCGCTGATCACGCGGGCTGCCGTCGCCATGCCGTGACGCAGCGTCACTGATCGACACAAGCACCCAATGTGACCTAAATCACATCGAACTGATGGAACGAAGAGGGATGTCGATCACGTCAAAGATGATCCACTCGGACCGGTCCACAGACCCGTACGGCGTGCGCGGCGGGGAGCTCGCCCCGCCCGGCCGTCCCGCCGGGCGGGGCGAGCCGTTCAGAGAATGCCGCGGTCGGTGAAAGCCCTGGTGGCGATGCTCGCCGCGCTCGCGCCGTACAGGCGTCGGGCGGCGGCGACGGTCGCCTCGGCGGCCGCCTTGAACGTGGTGTCGGGAGCGAAGTCGAACTGCGCCTCGATGATCAGCGTGCTTGCCTTCCGGTCACCGAGCGCCTGACGGATGTCCCACAGGGCGCGGGACCAGATCTCGCCGTCGGCGTGGACCTCGCCCCTGACGTCCTCGGGGTAGTGCTTGGTCCCGTCCAGGCGGCGCAGGCAGTGCGGCGCGGACGTGTAACTCACCGAGTCCCAGTCGGCCACGCAGGCCTCGTCAGTCCTGGTGGGAACCCCGGTCGCCCAGCTGCTCACCGCCACGGCCAGGTAGTCGCCGAACGCCTCGCCGATCGCGCCGGACTCCGGCGTCGTGCCGAATCCGGGCACCTGCCCGTCCTGGACGCTGTGGCCGTACTCGTGGACGATCACCTCGGCGTCCTCGCCGTCGTCGATGCCGCCCTTGCCGAGAGTGATGTTGGCCTTGTCCTCGCGGAAGAAGGAGTTGTCGCTGCCGTACTGGTTGATGCGCAGCTCGATCTGCCGCTGGTTCACCGGCCGCAGCGTGCTGCCGAAGCCGAGCGACTGGATGTAGTGCTGGGCGGTGGTCACCCAGTGGTACCCCATGACCTGCTCGAACTGGTCCACGTCGCGGTGGTAGGCGGGGAAGGCGCCACCGGCGGCCTTCGCCGCCGCGCCGGTCGAGCTCTTCACCCGGACGTACCGGCCGGTGAGCGTGCCGGAGCCGTCCAGGTCGGTCAGCGTTACCTTCGTGTAGGCCGGGCCGAACGCCGGCAAGTCGGCGTCTTTGGCGTCGGCGAGGTCCTGCAGGCCGAGCTGCTGCACGGGATTCGGGGCGAACACGGTCGCGGTCGCCGTGGCGGTGTAGGCACCGGCCTGCGCGGGCGTGGCGGCCACGCTCGCGACCGCGGCGGCGAGAGCGCCTGCCAGACCGGCGGCCAGACCGGCGGCCAGGACGGCGGAACGAGTGGGGAACATGAGTCCTCCGGAGAAAAGTGCACAAGTACCGGAGATCGTCGTCTTCTCCCAAGATCGGCGGCAAGTGCCGATGCTTGTCCGTAATGATCCAATTCGGTCAGATCTGTCTAACCCGACCGGCGCAGCCTTCCAACACGAGACCGATGTCGTCGGCGGCCACGTCGCGGCGCAACCGTCCGGCCGCCGGCCGATCTGACCAGAGCTAGGTCGTCGCCGCCGCGGCCCGCTGCTCGGCGATGCGGGCGAAGTCCTCGATCCTCAGCTGCTCCCCGCGCGCCGAAGGGTCGATCCCGGCCCCGACCAGGGCCTCCTCGGCGGCGGCCGCCGTGCCGGCCCAGGAGGCGAGCGCGGCGCGCAGCGTCTTGCGGCGCTGGGCGAACGCCGCGTCGACGGCGGCGAAGACCTCCTCGCGAGTCGCCGTCGTCGCCGGCGGCTCCCGCCGTACGAGCGAGACCAGGCCGGAGTCGACGTTCGGCGCGGGCCAGAAGACGTTGCGCCCGACCGGACCGGCCCGGCGCACGTCGGCGTACCAGGCGGCCTTCACCGAGGGCACGCCGTAGATGCGCGACCCCGGCGCCGCGGCGAGCCGGTCGGCGACCTCCGACTGCACCATCACCAGCCCGCGCCGTAGCGACGGCAGCACCTCCAGCAGGTGCAGCACGACCGGCACGGACACGTTGTAGGGCAGGTTGGCGACCAGCGCGGTCGGCTCGGTCCCGAGCTCGGCGGGCCCGACCTTGAGCGCGTCGGCGTGCACCACGGTCAGCCGGCCGGCCACCTCGGGGGCCCGTTCGGCGACCGTCAATGGCAACTGCTCCGCCAGCACCGGGTCGATCTCCACGGCGACGACCTCGGCGACCTCCGGGAGCAGGGCGAGGGTGAGCGAGCCGAGCCCCGGCCCGACCTCGATCGCCACATCCTCCTGGGTGACCTCGGCGAGCCGGACGATCCGGCGGACGGTGCCGCCGTCGATCACGAAGTTCTGCCCCAGCTTCTTCGTCGGCCGGATGTTCAGCTTCTCCGCGAGCGTGCGCACTTCGACCGGCCCGAGCAGACTCATGCCTCCAGTGTCTCCCGCGCTACCAGGCGCCGAAGACGGTCTCGCCGTTCGCCGCGATCCGGGCGGCGAGGTCGGCGACGTCCATGCCCTTGACCTCCGCGAGGCAGCGGAGCGTGAGCGGGATCAGGTAGGGCGCGTTGGGCTTGCCCCGGTGCGGCGTCGGCGGCAGGTAGGGCGCGTCGGTCTCGACCAGCATCAGCTCGGGCGGGGCCACCGCCGCCGCCTCGCGCAGATATCCGGCGTTCTTGTACGTCACCGGGCCGGAGAACGACATGAAGTAACCGGCGTCCACACACCGCTTGGCCATCTCGGCGTCGCCCGAGAAGCTGTGGAAGACCACCACGTCGGGGGCGCCCTGGTCGGCGAGCACGGCGAGCACGTCGTCGTGCGCGTCGCGGTCGTGGATGACCAGGGCCTTGCCGGTCCGCTTGGCGATCTCGATGTGCGCCCGGAAGCTGGCGTGCTGGTCGTCCTTGGACGCCCAGTCGCGGAAGTAGTCGAGGCCGGTCTCCCCCACCGCCCGCACGTGCGGCCGCCGCGCGAGGTCCTCGATCTCGGCGAGGACCTCGGGCGTGGAGGCGTGCGCCTCGTTCGGGTGGATGGCCACGGCCGCGTAGACGTCCCGGTGCTCGCCGGCCACCTCGGCGTTCCACCGCGAGGACGGCAGGTCGTATCCCACCGTCACCAGGCGCGTCACGCCCACCGACTTCGCCTCGGCGAGGATCGACGCGACGCTCGCCCCGGCCGCCTGAGCGGCCAGCGCGACCGGGTCGCCCGAGGACGCCTGCCGGTTGCCGACCATGATGTCCAGGTGGCAGTGGCTGTCGAACACCTCGGCCGGCAGCGCCTCGGGCGGCGCGGGACGCTCACGCGACATGGTCAGGCGTTCTCCAGCCGCGGGAAGAGGATCTCGCCCTTGACGACCTGGGCCCCGGCGGGCAGCCTGCCCCAGGTGACGACGTCGGCGATCCGCTGGTCGGCGAGCGCGCCCAGGTGCGGCTCCGCCCCGAGGGACGCCCACAGCTTGGCGCTCGTGGCCGGCATGACCGGGTGCAGCAGCACCGCGATCGCCCGCAGCGACTCGGCCGCCGTGTAGAGGATCGTCGCGAGCCGCGCCTGCCCCTCGGGCGAGTCGTCCTTGGCCACCTTCCACGGCGCCTGGTCGCTCAGGTAGCCGTTGACCTGCTTGACGAAGTCGAAGACGGCGCCGATGCCGCCAGCGAAGTCCAGGTTGTCACCGATCATGGTGTCCGCCTGGGCCGCCGCCGTGGCGAGCCCGTCCGCGACCGCCTGCTCGGCCGGGCCCGCGTCCGTCGCCTCGGGAAGGCTTCCGTCGAAGTACTTGCCGATCATCGCCGCGACCCGCGACGCGAGGTTGCCGAAGTCGTTGGCGAGCTCGGAGGTGTAGCGGGCGGAGAAGTCCTCCCAGGAGAACGAGCCGTCCTGGCCGAACGGGATCGCCCGCAGGAAGTAGTAGCGGTAGGCGTCCACGCCGAAGTGGCTGGTCAGGTCGCGCGGCGAGATGCCGGTGAGGTTGGACTTGCTCATCTTCTCGCCGCCGACCATCAGCCAGCCGTTGGCGAACACGCGCCCCGGCAGCGGCAGGCCGTTCGCCATGAGCATGGCGGGCCAGATGATCGCGTGGAACCGGAGGATGTCCTTGCCGACCAGGTGCACGTTCGCCGGCCAGGTGGCGTCGAACTTCGCCTGGTCGGAGCCGTAGCCGACGGCCGTGGCGTAGTTGAGCAGCGCGTCGATCCAGACGTAGATGACGTGCTTGGGGTCCCAGGGGATCGGGACGCCCCAGTCGAAGGTCGACCGCGAGATCGACAGGTCCTGCAGGCCCTGCTTCACGAACTGCACGACCTCGTTGCGCGCCGAGGCGGGCTGGACGAAGTCGGGGTTCTGCTCGTAGAACTCCAGCAGGCGCGGGCCGTACGCCGAGAGCCTGAAGAAGTAGTTCTCCTCCTTCAGCCACTCCACCGGGCGCTTGTGGATCGGGCACAGGTCGCCCTCCAGCAGGTCGCCGGGCGACTTGTACTCCTCACAGCCGACGCAGTAGGGCCCCTCGTAACCGCCCTTGTAGATCTCGCCCTTGTCGTACAGGTCCTGCACGAACTCCTGGACGCGGTCGGTGTGGCGCGGCTCGGTGGTGCGGATGAAGTCGTCGTTGGCGATCTGGAGGTGCTCCCAGAGCGGCTTCCAGGCGTCCTCGACGAGCTTGTCGCACCACTCCTGGGGCGACACGCCGTTCGCCTCGGCCGTACGCATGATCTTCTGACCGTGCTCGTCCGTGCCCGTGAGGTACCACACCTTCTCGCCACGCTGGCGGTGCCAGCGGGTGAGCACGTCGCCCGCGACGGTCGTGTAGGCGTGGCCCAGGTGCGGGGCGTCGTTGACGTAGTAGATCGGCGTCGTGACGTAGAACGCCGACTCCCCTGATGCAGTCGTTCCTGTAGCCGCCATGTGCGAATCCTATCGGCCCCGGGGAGATGACTCCCCGGGTTAAAACGCCGCGCGTCGGAGACGCGATTCAAGCGCCGCGCGTCGGAGACGCGATTCAAGCGCCGTGCGTCAGGCGACGGACTCGCGGCCGGCGGTCTCGGAGTCGCGGCTGACGGCCTCGGCGGCCTCCTCGGCGGCGGACGCCGCGATGTCGACCGGGTTCTCCCGCGTACGGCGGATGCCGAGGATGCTGATGAACAGCGACGCGAAGATCGTCTGGAAGCTCATGATGAACGCCATCGCCGACGGCACGACGAGGCGCAGCGACTCGGCCGGGATCAGCTCGCCGAAGCCGCGGCCGCCCCAGTGGGCGAGCGAGGCCACCAGACCGGCCAGACCGGCCACGGCCAGGGCGCCGCCCGCGAGCAGGCCCTTCTCCAGCGTCACGACGTCCACCAGCCAGCGGACCCGCCGGTCTTCGGGGAGGAAGCCCTCCTCGGCCGCGTACACCTTGGTGAACAGCGCGAACAGCACGGCCTGGAAGCCGATGACCACCATCGCGGCCGCGCCGACCAGCGTGTCGACGTCGAAGGCGAGCTTGCCGATGTAGACCGGGCCGAACGTCAGCGCGGCCCCGGCGACGAGGCCGAGGCTCATCAGGACCAGGCCCGGGATGAAGAACAGCCAGCGCGGGCTGTAGAGCATCAGGAAGCGCAGGTGGCGCCAGCCGTCCCGCCACGAGCGCAGGTGCGGCGGGCGGGAGCGGCCGTCGGGCGACAGGGTGGTGGGCACCTCGCGGACGTCGAGCCCCTGCAGAGTCGCCTTGACGACCATCTCGGAGGCGAACTCCATGCCGCCGGTCTGGAGCCCCAGCCGCAGGATCGAGTCGCGGCGGAAGCCCCGCAGGCCGCAGTGGAAGTCGCCGATCTCGCTGGGGAAGAACAGCCGGCCGATGAACGACAGGACCGGGTTGCCCAGGTAGCGGTGGAGCGGAGGCATGGCGCCCGGGGCGATGCCGCCGCGGAACCTGTTGCCCATGACCAGCTCGGCGCCGTCCCGGAGCTGCTCGACGAAGGGCATCAGGTTGGTGAAGTCGTAGGAGTCGTCGGCGTCGCCCATGATGACGTACTTGCCACGGGCGGCCCGGATGCCGCCGATCAGGGCGTTGCCGTAGCCCTTCTCGTCAATGTGGACAACCCGGGCGCCCGCGTCACGGGCCAGCTGTTGCGAGCCGTCGGTGCTGCCGTTGTCGGCGATGACCACCTCGCCGTCGATTCCGTTCTCGCGCATGCAGGTGAGAGCCTTGCGAACACAGATCTCAACGGTCTCGGCCTCATTGAGGCATGGCATGACAACGGTAAGTTCCACGTCGCAACTCCTCGCATATGACGGCAGGACACCAATGATGCCCGCTTCCCAGTAGCGTCCGAGTCAAGTCCGCGAAACGGCTGGCATTCTGTAACCGTGACTCCACCCACCGCTGGAGCGGCGGGCTTCCCGCGTCGCCGGCCAAGCGGCGTCGCAGAGGACGAGCCCGGCCCGGAGAATTTCCAGCACGCCGGCGACGTCGGCGTGCGCGGCATTTCCGCACGTGCGGCGCGGGAACTCCGCCCGGGTGGCGCGGTTCTCCGCCATGGACCCGCGGGGGTCGATTGGGCGGGGGTCGATTGGAAGGCACCGGCGAAATCCGAGGGGAGGAAGCGCGGACTCATCCGCCGGATGAAGCAGGCGGTCGGCTCCGCGCGACTTTGATGGTCGCGATCGCGGATCCTCCCTCGGTGGACGCCTCCCCGGCCGGGGGATGGGGCCGTCCGGTCGCCGTGCTGCGCAGGCACCGGGTCTTCGCGGTCGCGCTCGGCGTCGCCTTCGTGCTGCGGATCGTCACGATGCTGGGCTTCGGCCCGGCCATGTGGTTCAACGACTCCTACGACTACGTGTCGGTGGCGCTGCGCCCGCGTCCGCACCCGATCCGCCCGGACGGGTACAGCTTCTGGCTGCTGCTGCTCAAGCCGTTCCACAGTTTCTCGCTCGTGGTGCTGACCCAGCACCTGATGGGCCTGGCGGCGGCGGTCCTTATCTACGCGCTGCTGACCAGAAGATTTGGGATGCCAGGCTGGGGGGCGACGCTGGCCGCCGCCCCCGTGATGTTCGACGCCTACCAGATCCAGCTCGAACAGCTGATCATGTCGGACACCATGTTCATCCTGCTCGTGGTGGGCGTGGTGACGCTCGTGCTGTGGCGGGAGCGGATGACCTGGCGCGGCGGGACCGTGGTCGGGCTGCTGCTCGCGCTGACGGCGCTGACCCGGAGCATCGGCCTGCCCATCCTCGCCCTGGTCGTGGCCTATCTGGTGATCAAGCGGGCGGGCTGGAAGCCGATCGCCGCCATGGTCGCCGCGTGCGCCCTGCCCGTGCTCGCGTACATGGGCTGGTTCAAGGCGGTGAACGGCCAGTTCGCGATGACCAACAGCGACGGGGTGATCCTCTACATGAGGACGTCGCTGTTCGCCGACTGCCACAAGATGAACATCGACGAGCGCCGCGAGCTGGAGCTGGCGCTGCTGTGCATCAACACGCCGCCCGCCAAGCGCGGCCTGTCGGCGCAGGCGTACCTGTGGTGGGACGACCAGAACCAGCTCCACGTCTTCGGCTCGGGCATGAAGTTCACCCCCGAGATCAACGCGAACGCCAGCGCGTTCGCCAAGAAGGCGATCCTGTCCCAGCCGGGCGACTACCTGGCCGCGGTGGCCAAGGACTTCTTCCGCGCCTTCCAGTGGGGCCGCCCGCGGTTCCCCGACGCCAAGACCTTCCTGCAGTACGAGTTCGACAACGAGTACACCCGCAAGCTGCCCAAGTGGAGCTCCTACCACAGCACCACGGACAAGGACGCCGAGGCGTACGAGAACGGCCCGGCCGCGACGCACGTGGTCTCCCCGTGGTCGGACATCATGATCGGCTACCAGAAGGTCGTACGGCTGCCGGGCCTCGTGCTGGGCCTGCTGCTGCTGTTCGGCCTGTACGGCGTGGCGCGACGCTGGCGCGACCTCGGCGGGCCGGCGCTGCTGCCCTGGCTTGGGGCGGTGGGCCTGATCCTGGCCCCGGCGGCGACGGCCGAGTTCGACTACCGCTACCTGCTGCCCGCGGCGCCGCTCGCCTGCCTCGCCGCCGGCATCACCGCCGCCGGTCTGCTGCGACGCCGTCCCTCGCTGCGCCTCTCGTCGTTCCGCCGTCTCTCGCTGCGCCGTCCCTCGCTCCGCTGACCCGGCGCCCGGCCCCTCTCCCAAAGGCGGGCGCCGTGGGTCAGGCGTGGGTCAGGCGTGGGTCAGGCGCCGTGGACGGCGTTGTAGAGGTCCCGCTTGGGAACCCCGGCGGATTTGGCCACCTCGGCGATGGCCTGCTTGCGCGGCACGCCCGCACCCTCGCGCCTGGCCACCTCCTCGACCAGTTCCTCGATGCCCGGCGCGGCCTCCTCGGCGGTCCGCCCCGCCACCACCAGCGTGATCTCGCCCCTGACCTCCCCGGCGGCCCATTCGGCCAGCTCGCCGAGGCCGCCGCGCCGCACCTCCTCGTAGGTCTTGGTGAGCTCCCGGCAGACGGCGGCGGGCCGCTGCGGGCCGAAGGCCTCCGCCATCGCCACCAAGGCCGCGTGCAGGCGGTGCGGCGCCTCGAAGAACACCATCGTGCGCTCCTCGGCCGCCAGCGCCGCCAACCGCCTGGCCCGCTCCCCCGGCTTGCGCGGCGGAAAGCCCTCGAAGCAGAACCGGTCGCTCGGCAGGCCGGAGACGGCGAGGGCGGTCGTCACCGCCGACGGGCCGGGCAGCGCCGTCACGGGCAGACCGGCCTCGACCGCGAGGCGGGTGAGCCGATATCCGGGGTCGGAGACGCCCGGCATGCCGGCATCGGTGATCACCACCACGGTCCGCCCGTCGCGCAGCGCCTCCAGCAACTCGGCGGCCCGCGCGCTCTCGTTGGCGTCGTAGTAGGACACCACGCGGCCCCCGATGGAGATGTCCAGGTCGGCCGCGAGCCGCCGCAGCCTGCGGGTGTCCTCCGCCGCGATCACGTCGGCTGCGGCGAGCACCTCGCGCAGCCGTGGGGACGCGTCTTTGGGCTGGCCGATCGGGGCTGCGGCGAGAACGAGCACGCGTCCAGCCTATGGGGGGCGTGAAACATTCATCGACGAGCGGCCATATGCCCCAATCCACGCGCGACCCGTACCCTCGGCGGGGACGCACCAGTAATCTGTCGGCGTGGCCGTGACCGACTATTCTCACAAGGCGTTCGAGCAGCCGGAAGAGGGACCACAGGACGAGGCTCCCGCGGTCTCCCTGCGCGACCGGCTCCTGCCGCCCATGTCCGGCGGCGCCATGTGGGGCTGGCTCGGCCCCATCCTGGTCGCCCTCTTCGGCGGGTTCCTGCGGTTCTACCGGCTGGGCACGCCGCACTCGGTCGTCTTCGACGAGACGTACTACGCCAAGGACGCCTTCGCCACCGTCAAGTACGGCGTCGAGCGGCAGTTCGTGGACGGCGCGGACAAGCTCCTGCTGGCCGGCAACGAGAACATCTTCAAGCAGTGCGGCTCGGTGAGCGAGTGCGCCTCGTACGTGGTGCACCCGCCGGTCGGCAAGTGGCTGATCGGCCTCGGCGAGATGATCTTCGGAGCGAACCCGTTCGGCTGGCGCTTCACCGCCGCGCTGCTCGGCACGCTGTCCATCCTGATCCTCGCCCGCACGGCCCGCAGGATGACCCGCTCGACGCTGCTCGGCTGCGCAGCCGGCCTGCTGCTGTCCCTCGACGCCCTCCACTTCGTGCTGTCCCGTACGGCGCTGCTGGACATCTTCCTGATGTTCTGGGTGCTCGCCGGGTTCGCCTGCCTCGTGGTGGACCGCGACTGGGTCCGCACCCGGCTCGTCGAGTGGCACGAGGCGGGGTCGCCCGCGGCCGGGGCGCGGCTGGGCCTGCGACCCTGGCGCCTGGCCGCCGGGCTGTGCCTCGGCGCGGCCCTGGCCACCAAGTGGACCGGCGTCTTCTACATCGCCGCTTTCGCGATCATGTCTCTGCTGTGGGACGCGGGCGCCCGGCGGGCCGCCGGAACGCCCCGGCCGTACGGCGCGGTCATCCGCCGCGACCTGCCGCTCGCCGCGGCCTGGATGGCGGTCGCCCCCGTCGTCACCTATGTCGTGTCGTTCACAGGGTGGTTCGTCACCGACAAGGGGTACGGCCGCAACTGGGAACAGGCCACCTCGAACGGCCCGGTCTACTTCGTCTTCGACTCGCTCCGGTCGTGGTTCGACTACCAGAAGCAGGTGCTCACCTTCCACACCGGCCTGGAGACGAGCCATCCGTACCAGTCGGAGCCCTGGCAGTGGCCGATGCTGCTGCGCCCGGTCGCGTTCTTCTACGAGTCGCCGAAGAACTGCGGCGCGGCCTCCTGCTCGTGGGCGGTGCTCGGCACCGGGACGCCGGTCATCTGGTACGCCGGCCTCATCGCGCTGATCGGCATGATCGCGTGGTACGTCGCCACCCGCGACTGGCGGGCGGGCGCGGTGCTGCTCGGCTACGCGGCCGGCTGGCTGCCGTGGTTCTACTTCGCCATCGCGGACAACCGGACCATGTTCATGTTCTACGCGATGCCGATGGTGCCGTTCATGATCCTGGCGCTCGTGCTGGCCTGCGGGCTGATCATCGGCAGGGAGGACCCGGCCCGGCCCAACCGGCGGGTGGTCGGCACGGCCGTGGTCGGCGCGTTCGTGCTCCTGGCTCTGGTCAACTTCGGCTGGCTCTATCCCGTGATCGCCGCCGAGTCCATCCCGTACGACTCCTGGCACGCGAGGATGCTGTTCAACTCGTGGATCTGAGACCCCCGTATCGTTGGGCTCATACCGTTGGGCCCAAAGGTGCGCCCAGAGGGGGGTGGTCGCGAGTGATACCGGGTCGTCGTCAACGATGGGGTCGATACGGCAGACTGCGGGTCATGCCCGCACCTGACGTCGCCGCGCTCCTCGCCCAGCTGGAGCGCTCCGAGCCGGACATCGCCGAGCCCGCCCGCGTCGCGGTCGAGTGGCTCGCCGGCGGCGAGGCACTGGAGACCATCAGCCAGTTCGACGTGTGCGAGTTCCTCTGGTACACGCTGCCGATCAAGGTGCCGGGCGACCAGGCGACCATCGCCCGAGCCCTCGGCGAGCTGCTCAGGCTCGCGGGCATGGAGCGCTACGCCGCCCTGTGCGACTCCCCCGCCACCGCGCGGATCCTGCTCACGTACGCCAGGGAGGGCGAGGAGGCCGGGGCCGCGGCCTACCACCGTGAGCTGGAGGCCACCGGTGTGCTGCCCCCGGACATCGCCGAGCTGTCGTGGAGCTCGATCATGGGGCCGGAGGAGCTCGGGGCGCACGTCGCGTGCGCGGCCGCCCTGGAGCTGGCCATCGTCACCGGCGACCCGGTGGACCGCGAGGAGCTGACCCGCCGGTGGCTCACCGCGCCCCGCGCGGAGCTGGGCGGCGACTGCTGGCTGCACCGGGTGCACGGCGAGCGGCTGAACCGCTGGGTGCTCGGACGCGGCACCGCCCGCCGCGAGCTCGCCCAGCCCTTCGAGGTGCGGCTGCACGCCCCCATCGCGGCTCCGGACGAGCCGCACCTGGAACCGCTGCGCTGGCTGCTCGGCCTGGCCCGCACCGGGGTCCGTCTGACCGAGCGGCTCAACGTCGGGCGTGCCGTGGCCGTCGAGGCGGCCGACCGGTTCGGATGGGCCGATCGGGCCAGGTCCGGGGTGGTGCGCGGCGAGGCCGACGTGCCCGCCCTCACCGAGCTGCGGCAGATCGCCGTACACGACCTCGGGGCGCTGCGGCGCAGCGGACGCAGGCTGGTGCTCACGACCACGGGCAGGAACCTGCTGGACGACCGCGCCGCCATGTGGGAGGCGGCGACGCCCACGCTGCTCGCCCCCGCCCCCGGGGAGCACGACTTCGAGGTCTCCATCCGCGAGTCGGCGCTGATGATCCTGGTGGACGGCGACGTGGTGCGCGACGGCGACCTGCGCGACCGGGTCGCCGAGGTGGTCAACGGCGAGGGCTGGCGCGCGACGGACGGCGGCCGGGTCGGCGGCGCCGACCTCACCGGCCCGCTCGCCCGGCTCCGGCACCGCCTCGACGCGCTCGGCCTGGAGGCCGCGGCCCCTCAAGCGGCGGGCCCGGCGCCCGAGGCCACGAGCCCGGAGCCCGGCAGGCGTGCCGCGGGCGCCGCGCCGTGGCGGCTCACGGCCGCGGGGCGCCGCGCCGCGCTGGCCGCGCTGCGCGCCCAGGCCCTGCGTCCCCGCCAGTACGCCGGCCTCGGGTAGGCCTGTCAGGGGGCCTGCAGGACCTCCAGGTAGTGGGCGTTGTACATGATCCCCAGGATGTTGCCGAACGGGTCGACGACCGAGGCGGTGACGAAGCCGGAGCCGCGCTCCGTCGGCGCCTCGTGCTGCGTGGCGCCCATCGACAGCAGCCGGTCCAGGCTCGCCGCCACGTCGTCGACGTGCCAGTAGACGACCGCCCCGCCCGGCCGACCCGCGTCGTGCGGGGCGTAGCGGCGGTCGATCAGCCCCAGTTCGTGCTGGTAGTCGCCGAGGCGGAACTCGGCGTAGGCGAGCCGCCCGTCCGGTCCCCGGCGCTCGAAGTACGCCTCCACGCCGAGCAGTTCCGCGTACCACCTCTTCGCCTGCTCGACGTCGTCCGCCCAGAAACTCACGGTCGTCATTCCGCGCAACATTCGTGCTCCCTTCGTTGGAGATGAACACTAGGAGGCCTTGAGGAACGTATGGTTCCTCAAGGCACGGGAGACTGTGGCCATGCTGGAAACCTCCGTACGGCTGCTGCGGTTGCTGGCGCTGCTCCAGGCGCGGCCCGGCTGGTCCGGCGCCGACCTGGCGGACCGGCTCGGGGTGACCACCAGGACCGTGCGCAACGACGTCGAGCGGCTGCGCGTCCTGGGCTACGAGATCCACTCCGCCACCGGAACGGCCGGCGGATACCGGCTGGGCGCGGGGTCCGCCCTGCCCCCGCTGCTGCTGGACGACCAGGAGGTCGTCGCGGTGGTCGTCAGCCTGCAGGGCGCCGCGGGGAGCACCGTGACCGGCATCGAGGAGACCTCGCTGCGCGCGCTCACCAAACTCCAGCGCATGCTGCCGTCCCGGCTGCGTCACCGGATCGAGGCCGTGCGCGCGGCCACGGTCGCGGTGCCTGGCCACGGCCCCACCGTGGACCCCGAGACGCTGACCTCGATCGCCGCGGCCGTCCGCGACCATGAGACCCTGCGGTTCGACTACCTCGACCACCGGGGGAACGAGGGGCGCCGCACGGCCGAGCCGCACCGGCTCGTGTTCACCGGGCGGCGCTGGTATCTGCTGGCCTGGGACGCCGACCGCCGCGACTGGCGGACCTTCCGCGCCGACCGCGTGCGGCTCCGGACCCCGAACGGCCCCCGCTTCACCCCGCGCGAACCACCCGAGGGCGACGCCGCCGCCCACGTCGTACGCGGGGCGGGTTCGGCCGCCTGGAGGCACCGGGCCGTCGTACGGCTGCACGCCCCCGTCGAGGTCATGGGCGCGAGACTCACCGCGGCGGCCGGCCTGCTGCGCGCCGACGGCGCGGACGGGTGCGTGCTGGAGACCGGCGGCGACTCGCTCCAGAACCTGACGGCCTTCCTCACCGCGCTCGACGTGCCCTTCACCGTGCTCGACCCGCCCGAGCTGCGCGCCCATCTGCGTGCGCTCGCCGAGCGCTACCGGGCCGCGGGGGCGGAGTAGCGTGTGAGGCCATGCCGGACGAGACATTTGCCGTGGACGACGACATCCGGAGCGTGAACGCGTTCTGGCGGGGCCTGGGCCTGCCCGGTCTGATCGACGTCCACACCCATTTCATGCCGGAACGCGTCCTGACCAAGGTGTGGGCCTACTTCGACTCCGCCGGGCCGCTGGTCGGCCGGACCTGGCCGATCACCTACCGGCTGCCCGAGGACGACCGCGTCGAACGGCTCAGGGCCTTCGGCGTGCGGGGGTTCACCTCCATGCTCTACCCCCACAAGCCGGGCATGGCGGAGTGGCTGAACGACTGGGCGGCCGGGTTCGCCGCCCGGGTCCCCGGCTGCCTGCACACGGCGACGTTCTTCCCCGAACCCGGCGCCTCGCGGTACGTCGCGAAGGCGATCGAGGCGGGCGCCCGGGTGTTCAAGGCGCACCTCCAGGTCGGCGGGTACGACCCGAACGACCCGCTGCTCGACGAGGTCTGGGGGCTGCTGGAGGACCACGGCATCCCGGTGGTGACGCATTGCGGGTCAGGCCCGGCCCCCGGGCCGCACACCGGGCCGGAGCCGGTCGCGGCCCTGCTCGCGCGGTATCCCCGGCTGCCGCTCGTGATCGCCCACATGGGCACTCCCGAGTACGCCGAGTTCCTCGCCCTGGCGCTGCGTCATCCGGCGGTCTGCCTGGACACGACGATGGCCTTCACCCGCTTCACGGAGGAGACCGCGCCCTTCCCCCGGGAGGCCGTCCCGCTGCTGCTGGAGCTTCAGGACCGCATCCTGCTCGGCACCGACTTCCCCAACATCCCCTACCCGTACACGGAGGCGCTGTCGGCCCTGGCCGGCCTGGATCTCGGGGACGGGTGGCTGCGCGCCGTCTGCCACGACAACGCCGCGAGGATCTTCGGTCTGTACGAGGCGGGCCGCTGACGGTAGAAAGTGACAGTGACGAAGCCGCGTGGGAAATCGCGTGGGAAGTACGGTGTGGACGCCCCGGCGGTGCTGGCCGGGCTGGCGCTGGGCGGAGTCGCGGAGACGGCGCTGGCCGTCGTGCTCTTCGCCGTCGGGTGGGTCGTCCCGGCGGTGGTGCTGCTGGTCGGCGGCGGCATGATGGTCGTCGGCGCGGCGCTGTTCGCGCACACCACCCTGCGCGGCAAGTTCCGCGTGTGGGACGCGGAGCTCGACCGGCTCGGCCTGACCGGCGGCGAACGCGTCCTCGACCTGGGCTGCGGCCGCGGGCTCGTCCTGCTCAAGGCGGCGGCGCGAGTCCCCGGTGGCCACGCGACCGGCGTCGACCTGTGGACCCACGACCAGTCGGGCAACAGCGGCGAGGCCACCCTGGCCAACGCCCGCGCCGAGGGCGTCGCGGACCGGATCGCGCTGGTCACCGCCGACATGCGCGGCCTGCCCTTCCCCGACGCCACGTTCGACGTGGTGGTGTCCAGCCTCGCCGTGCACAACATCACCGACACCGAAGGCCGCGCCAGCGCCGTACGTGAGGCGTTGCGCGTGCTGAAGCCGGGCGGCAGTCTGCGCCTGGCCGACTTCAGGAACGCCGGCCGATACGCCGACGTGCTCCGCGAGTGCGGGGCCGCCGACGTCCACGTGTACGACCTCGGCTGGCGGTTCTGGTATGGCGGGCCGCACGCCAAGACGTCCATGGTCGCGGCCACGCGCCTGTGATTCATGCCAGGAACGCGTGGAGGCCGGTCCCGCGTGGGCGGGCCCGGCCTCCGTACGTCTGACCGTGTCCGTATGGGTTACGGCAGGGCCTCGATGACGGCGTCCCGCCAGTCGTAGTGCGCCCAGTCGTAGTTCCAGGGCAGCCCGCCGGTGACGGCCTCCAGCTGGCTGTCGTCCAGCGGGCGAAGGGTCTTGTCGAAGTCGTTCATCTCGGATGAGACCTTTCCGTAAGGAATGTGCTCATCGAAGATCCCAGGCGCGGCCTGTGGATCCCTTGGAGATCACTGGGTCTTCTTGCGTACCGGTCACGCGGGAGACATCACCTCGTAGAGGTTGCGTGCCGCATCGACGAAGAACAGCCCGCGCGGGCACAGCGGGTGATCGATGCGGCCGTTGTCGGGATGGGCAGGATCGCTGCCGAAGGGCACCTCGGCCTCCCGGAGGCGGGCCAGGATCTGATCGAACGTGGCCGGATCCGCGTCGAAGGCCAGATGCACGCCGACGGGGTTCTCCACGGTCATGAAGTCCAGGGTCAGCGTCTCGTTCACCCGTACGGGCGCGAAGTGGCCGTTCCGGCCGGCGGGCGGCAGCTCCGGCAGGCCCATGATCGAGGCGAAGAACCGGGCCGCCTCGCGGTTGTCGACGGCGGGGACGATGGTGTGGTTCAGCGTGATGGTCATGCCGCTCTCTCCGGATCCTTGAGGGTGCCGTGCGGGAGGATGTCGACGAGCTCCGCCGGAGACGGCTCCACGCCGCCGGACGCGACGTGGGGGACGGGTGCGGAGGCTCCCCTCCCGCACCGTACGGAGCGAGCACTCACTCCGTCAACGAGTTTCCGGCGGACGACCGCAAGGGCAATGCCGGCGGGGAGGCCAGGACGAGGAGGGTCGCCGCGGTGAGCAGGCCCGTTCCGGCCGAGAAGCGGTCGGCGACCGCCCCTCCGACGGCGACGCCGGCCGCGCCGCGGGTCCGCGGCGTCCTGCCACTCCTGGTCGTCCTCGTGACCTACGTCTTCCAGGACCTGGGCGGTGGACGGTCCTCCGTCGCGGGTCTACAGGGTTCGCCTCCGGCAGCGGGAACCGGGCGGGCGGTTCACGAAGACAGACCGTCGTCGGCCGGCGCCGTCGTCGCCCCGGCGGGAGCGGATGGGAGGCACAGGACGAAGCGGGCGCCGACCGGGCTGTCCTCGATCGTCAGGCTGCCTCCGTGGGTCTGCGCGATCTGCCTGGCGATCGGCAGCCCCAGCCCCGCTCCCCCCGCGTCCTTGCTGCGAGCCGTGTCCAGCCGGGTGAACCGGTCGAACACCACTTCACGCTTGTCCCGTTCGACGCCCGGCCCGTCGTCGACGACTTCCAGCACCGCCGCGCCCTGCGGATAGCGCCGGCCGCCGCAGTCGCCGCCAGGCTCCCGCCGTACGGACACGGTGATCGTCGTCTGGGCGTGCCGTTCGGCGTTGTCGAGGAGGTTGGTCAGCAGGCGGGCGAGACCCACCCCGTCACCGAGCACGAACACCCCTGGCTGGAGGGCGCGTTCGACGCGCTTGGCCGGGTGACGGCGGTTCCGCAGTTCCGCGGCCACGAGCTCGGTCAGATCGAGCCGGTGCCGCTCGCCACGCATACCGTGATCCAGCCGTTCGAGGGTCAGCAGGTCGCGCACGATCGCCTGCAGCCGGTCGAGGCTGGGGAGGAGGACCGAACCGAGCTCGGGCACGCTGGTCTCCTCCGGCGCGAGAAGCCCGTCCTCCACCTCGGCACGCATCGCGGCGATCGGGCTGCGCAGGTCGTGGGAGGCGTCGGAGACGAACTGTCGCTGTCTCTGCAGCGCGCTCTGCACCTGTCGCAACGCGGTGTCCAACCGGCCGAGCGTGCGGTTCACGCTCTCGGCCATCCCCTGGATCTCGTCGTCCGTGGCGGGCACGGGCACGCGGCGACCGGGACAGTCCCCGTCGATCGCGTCCAGCTCCGCCCGAATGGCGGTGACCGGCCTGAGCGATGCCCGCACGTTCCGGTAGCCGAGGTAGGTGATGGCCGCGGCCATCACCGCCGCAGCAACTCCCACCAACCCGGCCAGGCGCGGGTCGACCCACGGGGGCACCGCCGGGGAGGCGCTGTAGACCATCCATCGCTCGCCCGCGCGGTGCGCCCACTGCGCCACGACGATGTTGCAGTCGGAGGCCGGGGACACCCCGCCGCACACGACGCAGGTCGCGCTGTTCCTGCCGTCCGGCGGGGTGAAGCGCGCCATCCTCGGCATGCCCCGCACATCCGGGGTCGAAGCGACCACGCGGCCGGACGGGTCGACCACCTGAAGATTGCGGAACTCGCCTCCGGTGAGGGGATAAGCCGGCCCTCCCCGCTCCATCTGGACCGCCACACGGCCACCCGCCGCCGCGACCTCCCTGGTGACGGTGTCGCGGGCGTAGAGGTGGACGGCCGTCATGATGAGCAGGGCCAGCAGCCCGCACAGCAGAGTGGCCGTCACCCCGGTGAACAGGGTGATGCGGCTGGTGATGGAGAAGCGGTCCTGCAGGTTCATCCTGCCCCCTCCGGCCAGTGGACCACATGCGACGGAAAGGGTGGGGAAAGAGGCGACGCCGCAATCTCGACAGGGCGTCAAGGCCCTCTCCGAATCTCCTGTGGAACGCCAAGGGTTCTCCTCCGTCTCCTCCGCGTGACTTCACGCGGGACGGCGGGCCCGGCCACGGAGGTGTCCGGTCGGGATGGTCAGTGCGAAGGCCCGTCAGGTGGATCACCCGACGGGCCTTCGCCGTGCTGGTGGAGCTACAGGGATCGAACCCCAGCCCCCTGCGATGTGAACGCCGGTGCAGCCCGGTCGGCCTGGCTCAAGGCGTGAACCTGTGGCGACGGTTCCTGGTCACGGGCTGAGACGATGCAGGTCGCGAGGGAAAAGGGTGGTCTGGCGGACGTTGGCGGCCCCGGTCAGACGGGAGGTCCAGCGTTCCAGGCCGATGGCGAAGCCCCCGTGGGGCGGCAGGCCGTGGGCGAAGGCGGTGAGATACCCCCGGTACGCCTCCGGGTCCTCGCCCCGATCGGCGAGCGCGGCCAGATAGTCGCCGTGACGATGCAGCCGTTGGCCTCCCGTCACCAGTTCCAGTCCTCGGAAAAGCAGGTCGAAGCTGCGCGAGTACGCCGGCCTGCCCGGGTCGGGATGGGTGTAGAAGGGACGCTTGACCATCGGATAACCCGTGACGAACAGGAACTCCGACCCGTGTTCGCGTAGCGCCCACTCACCGAGCCAGCGTTCGTGCGCGGGAGCCAGGTCGGGTTCACCACGCGGGTCCTCGGCGGTGTGCCGGGCGAGAAGTTCCTGTGCGTCGGTGAAGTGAATCGCCGGGATCTCCTCAGGAACCTTCGGCACGTCGATCCCCAGGAGAGAGGCGGCGGCCCCGGCGCGCTCGGTGACGGCCGCGTGCATGCCGCGGAGAGCGCGCGTGAGCACCGCCATGACGTCGCGATGGTCCGTGATGAAGCCCAGCTCGGCGTCCAGGCTCGTGTACTGCGCCAAATGCCTGGCGGTGTCGTGCGGCTCGGCCCGGAACACCGGCCCGACCTCGTAGACCCGCTCGAACACCCCGACCAGCGTCTGCTTGAAGAACTGCGGGGACTGGGCCAGGAAAGCGGGCTTGCCGAAGTAGTCGATGCCGAACACGTTGGCGCCCGACTCCGTCGCCGAGGCCACGATCTTCGGCGTGAACGTCTCGACGAACCCGAGCCCGTCCAGGGCGGCCCGGAATCCGGCGACCCCTGCGGCGGCGATGTCGAACGACGCCCGTAGCCGGGGATGCCGCAGCGTCACAGGCGCGTGGTCGAGGATCGTGGGCAGCGCACCGGTGACGACGGGCCGGTACAGGTCGAACGGCGGCGACTCGACCGGCGTGGACAGTACTTCGATCATCGGGTCCACCAGTTCGGCCCCACCGGGGGCCTGAGAGCTGGCGGCGACGGTCCCGGTGACCTCGACGACGGCTTCCTCGACCAGTTGGACCGGTTCGCGCAGCACGATCTGGGCGAGCCCGGAGCGGTCCCTGATCACAAGGAAGGACACCGACTTGAGTTCGCGGCGGCGATGCAGCCAGCCGGCGAGGCGGACACGGCGGCCGACGTGCGCGGGCAGGTCGGCAGCGAGCGTACGAGAGATCATCACACTCCTCGAGGAATATGAGCGATCCCTTGGAAGTGCGGGGGAGAAGGGAACTCCCGGTGCCACCGCACTTTCGCCGCCGCCTCGGCGGCGGCCTCATCGTGGCCCGATCACGGGGGCCGACCGGCGGGGCATTGGGCGGTTTCGCCGTTCCTCCCCGCACTCGGGAGGGTCTTCGTTCCGGGGCGCGAGACCGCCTTCGCAGCTTCCGGCGGCTCTCTGACTCGCGTGGTCCCGGGACTACTTGTCTCCGTCATCGCGTTGGGGCTCATTCTATTGTGATCATCGGGTTCGGGCGCTCGATTATCACGGCAAGAGAGGGTCACACCAGCGGCACGGCCCTTAACAGCGAAAAGGCCCGTCAGGTGGATCACCTGACGGGCCTTCGTCGTGGTGGAGCTATGGGGATTTGAACCCCAGACCCCTTCGATGCGAACGAAGTGCGCTACCGGACTGCGCTATAGCCCCAACGACCTCGACTAGATTAGCAAACTCTCCGGGGTGTTCGCGCCACCGAATCAGTCCCCGGCCGCGCGCCGCCCGTCGGCGTACTGGTCGAAGACCTGGACGCGCCTGCGCGCCTCGAACTTGATGATCTCCGCCTCGCGGGCCGCCGCCGCCAGGGCGCGGCGGCGTTCCCGCCGGCGGCGCAGGTGCTCGGCCCGCGCCCGGGCGGCCCTCTCCCGCTGCTCCCTGTCCGCGCGTACGGCCACGCGCAGCACGGCGAGGTAGCCGACGAGGAGGACGCCCGAGGGCGCGACGGCCCACCAGGGCATCACGCGGACGGCCGCGGTGACCACGGAGGCCAGCACGAGCAGGATGCTCCACAGGAGCCGCCGTCGGCGCCGTGCGAGGATCCGGGCACGGCGGTGGGCGGCGACACGGCGGGCCCGCGCGTGTCGCTCCGCCGCGATCTGGTCCGGGGTGACGGCCTCGGCGCCCGGCGCCTCCCCGGAAGACTCGGCGGAGTCCGCGGCCGCGGCGGGCGGCGTGACGACCGTGTCGGCGTCGCCCCCGTCCGCGTCACCGGTGTCGTCGGAGGCGTCGTCGGAGGCGCCCTCGGACCCGGCGGCCTCCGATGAGCCGTCGGCGGCGAGCGGCTCGGACAGCGTGGACGCCTCCGCCTGCTCCTCGAAGAGCTCGTCGTCGGTCTGCCGGTCCCGGCGCAGCCACATGGGCAGCAGGACGCTGAGCCACATGACGACGATGGCGAGATAGAGCACGGCGCTACCCATGTGCCCACCTCCGCACCGCCGTATGGGCGCGCCTGAGGGCATGGTGAACACGTCCGTGGCCCTGTGTCGGCGGAGAGGTGTTCACGTCACGCACCGTAGGACTGTGTGTCACTGAATGACGAGTATTCAGTCCGGTGTGTCGCGAGATCGTCAAAGCTGTTCATGTAATTCGATCCCGTGCGAGCGGGCGATCTCCCCAGGCCACACGGAGCACCGCTTATGTGAGGGACACCGGATGAAGCTCGCGCCCATGGCCGCCTTCCAGGGGCCTTCGATTGACCACAAGAAGGTTCAAAGGAGGGTGACGGAGACTGCGCCTCATGCGTGTTCCTGTCGTCCTCCGACACGGCATGCCCTGGCCGCCGAGCAGCCCGGTCCGTCAACCGGGGCTGGACTCACTCCGGCGGGCGGCCGAGTTCATGGTGCGGCGCCACTGGACGAGCAGTCCGCGCGGCACGTCCTCGACGGTCAGCGCGTAGCAGATGTGGTCGCGCCAAGCGCCGTCGATGTGCAGTTGACGCCGGCGGATGCCCTCCTCGCGGAAGCCGAGCTTCTCCACGACCCTGCGGCTGGCGTGGTTCTCCGGCCGGATGTTGGCCTCCAGCCGGTGTAAACCGGTGGTGAAGAAGCAGTGGTCGACAGCCATGGCGAGCGCGGTCGGGATGATGCCCCGCCCGGCCAGCGCGCCGTCCACCCAGTAGCCCACCTGGGCGGAGCGGGCCGATCCCCACACGATCGCCCCCACGGTGAGCTGCCCGGCGAACCGTCCCTCGTACGTGACGACCCAGGGCATGGCCATCCCCTGGCGGGCCTCGCGGCGCAGCGTGCCGACCATCGAGACGTACGGGCCGAGACCGGTGCGGAACAGCGGGGTCTCGGGGTTGCTCGGCTCCCACGGACGGAGCCATTCGGCGTTGCGCAGGCGGGTGTCGCGCCAGTCCCGGACGTCACGCAGGCGCAGCGGCCGCAGCCCGACGGGCCCCTCGGCCATGGACGCCGGCCAGCCGCGAAGTCGATCCATTCGTCAATCATCCACCGGAACACGGTCAACGCGCCACGCGGTGCGCGTCCCGGTCTCGGCGCGCTCCTCAGCGGGCATGGTCGCCTCCGTTGATCTGGTCGACGACATGGGCCAGGATCGGCGTCAGCACGGCCATGCCGTCCCGTACGCCTCCGGAGGACCCGGGCAGGTTGACCACCAGCGTCCTGCCGGCCTGCCCGGCGAGGCCGCGGGACAGGATCGACGCCGGCACCTTCTCCCGGTTGACCTGGCGTACGGCCTCGGCGATGCCCGGGATCTCCCGGTCCAGCACCCGGGCGGTCATCTCCGGGGTGAGATCGAGAGGTGTCACCCCGGTCCCGCCCGTGGTGACGATCACGTCGTAGCCCGCGGCGACGCCCTCGCGCAGCGCGGCCTCGACGGCGTCCCCGTCGGGGACCACGCGGGGCCCGTCCACCCGGTCGCAGCCCGCCTGCTCGAGGAGGGAGGCCAGCAGCGGCCCGGAGCGGTCCTCGTAGACGCCCGCGAACGCCCTGTTGGAGACCGTCACCACCAAAGCGCGCACGCTCTCACTCCTGTCCGGAACGGGTCCAGTGGCCCGTCTTGCCGCCCGTCTTCTCCTCCACCCGGACGTCGCTGATCACGGCCGCCGGGTCCACCGCCTTGACCATGTCCACCAGCGCGAGCGCCGCGACGGTGACGGCCGTGAGCGCCTCCATCTCGACGCCCGTCCTGTCGGCCGTACGGACCCGGGCGGTGATCTCCACCCCCTCGTCCACGACGGCCAGGTCGACCTTCACGCCGGTCAGGGCGATCGGGTGGCACAGCGGCACGAGGTCGGGGGTGCGCTTGGCGCCCATGATCCCGGCGATCCGCGCCACGCCGAGCGCGTCGCCCTTGGGCACGTCTCCCGCGCGCAGCACGGCCACCGCCTCCGGCGACAGCAGCACGCGCCCGGTCGCGACGGAGGTGCGCGCGCTGACGTCCTTCTCGGAGACGTCCACCATCCGGGCGGCACCGGTTTCGTCCACGTGAGTCAGCTTCATAGCGGTATCACCTCCACCTCGGCGCCCTCGGGCAGCGAGGTCACGTCCTCGGGCACCACGATCAGCGCGTTCGCCCCGGCCAGCGCCGCGAGCTGGTGCGAGCCCTGCCGGGTCACCGGCGCCACGGTCTCCCCCGTCTCCCCGGTGTCTCTGCTCAGCACGGCCCGCAGGTACGACCGCCTCCCGGCGGGAGACCGCAGCGGCGCGGTCACCGTGGCCCGTACGGTCGGGGGCGGCCCGGCCGGAAGGCCCTGCATCGCCCGCAGGGCCGGCTTGACGAAGAGCACGAACGACACGAACGACGAGACCGGGTTGCCCGGCAGCGTGAAGATCGGCACCCGGTCGGGCCCCACGACGCCGAAGCCCTGCGGCATGCCCGGCTGCATGGCGACCTTCTCGAACGTCACCGTGCCCAGCGGGGACAGGGCCTCCTTGACCGGCTCGTACGCCCCCATTGAGACGCCGCCGCTGGTGATCACGGCGTCGGCCCGCAGGAGCTGGGCGTCCAGCGTGTCCATGAACTCCTTGGGGTCGTCGGTCACCGAACCGGCCCGGAACCCCTCCGCCCCGGCCTCGCGTACGGCCGCGGCGAGCATGAAGCTGTTGGACTCCCAGATGCGGCCCGCGCCCAGGGGGGTGCCGGGCTCGGCGAGCTCGGCACCCGTGGACAGCACGACGACCCTCGGCCGGGGCCGCACCCGCACCCGGCGCCGGCCCACCCCGGCGAGGATCCCGACCTGGGCGGGCCCGATCCTGGCGCCCTCGCGGAGCACCACGTCGCCCGCCCGCACGTCCTCGCCCGCCCGCCGGATCGCGTTGCCGACCGGCGCCGGCCTGTCGATCCGTACGCGGGCGGTGCCGCCGTCGGTCCACTCCACCGGGACGACGGCGTCGGCGCCCGTGGGCAGGGGCGCCCCGGTCATGATGCGGGTTACCAGGCCCGGGCCGAGGGCGTTCAGCCCGCCGTCCCCCGCCGCCACGTCCCCGATCACGGGCAGCGTGACGGGCGCGGCGGCCACGTCCTCGGCCCGTACGGCGTAGCCGTCCATCGCCGAGTTGTCGAACGGCGGCAGGGGAACGGGCGAGGCGACGTCCTCGGCCAGCACGGCGCCGAGGGCGGCGTCGATGTCGACCTCGAGCGGTGCGAGGGGGCGCACCGCCGCGAGGATGTCGGCGAGATGGCGGTCGACGGGCTTCATCGGCTCACTGTCCGGACTTGTCCAGGAACTCCCGCAGCCAGGGCAGGAACTCGGGGGCGAGGTCGTCCCGGTTCGCGGCGAACTGCACCACGGTCTGCAGATATTCCAGCTTGTTGCCGGTGTCGTAGCGACGGCCGCGGAACAGCACGCCGTGCACCGGGCCGCCGTCCTCCGGGCCCGTCGAGGCCAGCGTGCGCAGGGCGTCGGTCAGCTGGATCTCACCGCCGCGCCCTGGCGGGGTGCGCTCCAGCACGTCGAACACGGCGGGGTCGATCACGTAGCGGCCGATGATGGCCCAGTTCGAGGGCGCCTCGTCGGCCGGGGGCTTCTCCACGAGGTCGGTGACGCGGACGACGTCGTCCTCGTCGGTCGGCTCGATGGCGGCGGCGCCGTACAGGGAGACCTGCTCGCGCGGCACCTCCATCAGCGCGACGACGCTGCCACCGTAGGTCGCGCGCACCTCGATCATGCGCTTGAGCAGCGGGTCGCGGGAGTCGATGATGTCGTCACCGAGCAGGCAGGCGAACGGCTCGTGGCCGACGTGCTGCTTGGCGCACAGGACGGCGTGGCCGAGGCCCTTGGGCTCGCCCTGCCGCACGTAGTGCATGGTGGCGAGGTCGACGGGCTCCTTCACCTGGCTGAGCCGCTCCTCGTCGCCCTTGGCGCGAAGAGCGTCCTCCAACTCGTACGCTACGTCGAAGTGGTCCTCGATCGAGCGCTTGTTGCGGCCGGTCACCATGAGGACGTCGAGCAGTCCGGCGGAGACGGCCTCCTCCACCACGTACTGGATGGCCGGCTTGTCGACGATGGGCAGCATCTCCTTGGGGGTCGCCTTGGTCGCGGGAAGGAAGCGGGTGCCGAGACCCGCGGCGGGCACGACGGCTTTGGTCACGGGATCGAAGTCAGCCATGAGTAGACACTAACGGAGCAGTCTTTGGACAAGATGAACCTGCGTCGGCGTATCCTGCGCGGCCGGTCGGAGCTCGATCCCAGGACGCTGCGCGAGTCGTCGGCGGCCATCAGGGAGTTACTCCTCGACCAGCCATGGGTGCAGATGGCGGGGCTGGTGGCCTGCTACTGGTCGACGGGCACCGAGCCGTCCACGCACAGCCTGATCCTCGCCCTGTGGAAGCACGGCGCCACGGTGATCCTGCCGGTGCAGCGTTCGGACGGCGACCTCGACTGGGCGGTGTACGACGGCCCGGACTCGCTGGCGCCCGGCCCGAACGGTGTCATGGAGCCGGTGGACGTCCGGCGCGGCGTCGACGCGATCCGCACCGCCGCGCTGGTCATCGCGCCGGCCCTGGCCGTGGACCGGGTCACCGGCGTACGGCTCGGCCGCGGCGGCGGGTTCTACGACCGGGCGCTCGCCCGCGTCGGGCCGAACGTGCCGACGGTGGCGCTCCTGCACGAGGGCGAGTTGATGGAGGGGGTTCCCGCGGAGCCCCATGACCAGCACGTACGCTTCGCCGCCCTCCCGAGCGGAATCGCCCGTTTGGTACAGATGTGACAAGATTGGCCTAAGAGACGGCGAAGGGAGCGGGTGGGTCTGAACGTCTGGCTGCTCCTGTCGGCCGCCGTCGTCATCGCGGCCATCGCGTCCGTACGGATCGCGCACCGCACCGGCCTTCCCACGCTGCTCATCTTCCTCGGCCTCGGCCTGCTGCTCGGTGAGGGCGGCATCGGGGGCATCAACTTCGACAACGCCCAGATGGCCCAGCAACTCGGCCTGGTCGCGCTCGCCGTGATCCTCGCCGAAGGCGGTCTCACCACCAACTGGAACCACGTACGCGACGCCGTGCCCGCCGCGCTCGTGCTCGCCACGGTCGGGATCGCGGTCAGCGTCGTGGTGCTCGCGGTGACCGTCGCCGCCCTGCTCGGCATGGAGTGGCGGATGGCGCTGCTGCTCGGCGCGTTCCTGGCGTCGACCGACGCGGCGGCCGTGTTCTCCGTACTGAGACGGCTGCCGCTGCCGCCCCGGCTCGCCGGGATCCTGGAGGCCGAGTCGGGCTTCAACGACGCCCCGACCGTCATCCTCGTGATGATGCTGAGCACGGGCCCGTCGCTGACCCTGTCGCTGCCGCACGTCCTGCTGGACACCGCCATCGAACTGGTCATCGGCGCGGCCGTCGGCCTCGCCGTGGGACCTGCGGGGGTGTACGCGCTGCGCCGGGTCGCGCTGCCCGCCTCCGGCCTCTATCCGATCGCGGTCCTGGCGCTGGCGCTCGTCACCTACAGCGGAGCCACGCTGCTGCACGGCAGCGGGTTCCTCGCCGTGTACCTGACGACGCTGGTCCTGGGCAACGCCCGTCTCCCCCACCGCGCCGCCACGCGCGGCTTCGCCGAGGGCGCCGCCTGGCTCGCCCAGATCGGGCTGTTCGTGATGCTCGGCATGCTGGCCGACCCTCGCGAACTGCCCGTCGTGATCGTCCCGGCCCTGGTGTCGGGCCTGCTGCTGGTCCTGCTCGCCCGGCCGGCGTCCGTACTGGTGTCCGGGGTGATTGTGCGGCTCCTGCGCCTCGGTTCGCTTTCGTGGCGCGAGCAGGTGTTCCTGTCGTGGGCCGGGCTGCGCGGCGCGGTGCCCGTCGTGCTGGCCGCGATCCCCTGGGCCGCCGGCCTGCCCGGGGCGAAGAGCCTGTTCAACGACGTGTTCATCATCGTCATCGTGTTCACGTTCGTGCAGGGGCCCACGCTGCCGTACCTCGCCCGGCTGCTCGGCGTGACGGCGGAGGGCGAGGCCCGTGACCTCGACGTGGAGGCCGCGCCGCTGGAGGAGCTGAACGCCGACCTGCTGCAGGTGCGCATCCCGCGCGGCTCGCTCATGCACGGTGTGGAGATCTTCGAGCTCAGGCTGCCCGCCAACACCATGGTCACGCTCGTCGTGCGGAACGGGCAGTCGTTCGTGCCCACGCAGACGACCCGGCTGCTGGCGGGCGACCAGCTTCTCGTGGTCACCACGGCCGCCCAGCGGGAGACGGTCGAACGCCGCCTGCGCGCCGTCAGCCGCCGCGGCAAGCTCGCCGGCTGGTACGGCGAACGCGGCGGCTGATCGCTACCCTGCCGGGGGTGCGCGGGTCGTTTCGCGGTTGGTTCGCGGGTTGGTTCGCGGGTTGGTTCGCGGGTCGTGTCGCGGGTTGGTTTGCGGGTTGGTTTGTGGGTTGGTTTATGGGCGGGCCGCTCCGCGGTGCCCGGGAGTCTCGCGGGCGGACCGCGGCGTGAGCGAATGGGACGCCGCGGGGCAATAAACCGGGCTGGAGTGGCGTTTGGGCTCGTTGACTGCTTACCATTAGCAATCGACCCGGTCGAGTGCCAGTCTCAGGAGGAGCGAGTGCCTACCTACCAGTACGCCTGTACCGCTTGCGGTGAGCAGCTGGAGGCCGTCCAGAAGTTCTCTGACGACCCGCTCACGGAGTGCCCGGCCTGCCAGGGCAAGCTGCGCAAGGTCTTCTCCGCCGTTGGCATCGTGTTCAAGGGCTCCGGCTTCTACCGGACCGACAGCCGTTCGTCGAGCTCGTCGACGACCGCGTCCACCACGACGACGTCGTCCTCGAAGTCGTCCGGCGACTCGGGCAAGAAGGAGCCCGCCGCGTCCACGAGCTCGTCGAGCACCTCCTCGTCGAGCACGTCGTCGTCCGGCTCCACCGCCGCCGCCTGAGGTTATCCACAGGGGCCGACGGGACGCGCCGGATGTGTGGCGCCGTTCGCTAGTGTCGGCCCATGGTCAATCGCGCAGACATCGGGGTCATCAGCGGTTCGGGGTTCTACTCGCTGCTGGAGGACGCCGAAGAGATCGACGTGACGACGCCGTACGGCCCGCCGAGTGACTCGATCACCGTGGGCCGCATCGGCGAGCGGACCGTCGCGTTCGTCCCCCGGCACGGCCGCGGCCACACCTTTCCTCCCCACCGCATCCCCTATCGGGCGAACATGTGGGCTCTGCGGTCCCTCGGCGTCCGCCAGGTGCTCGCGCCCAGTGCGGTCGGGTCCCTGCGCCCGGAGATCGGCCCGGGCGCCCTCGTGATCCCCGACCAGCTCGTGGACCGCACACAGGGCCGCGAGCAGACCTACTACGACACGGGCGGTGCCGTTCACGTGTCGTTCTCCGACCCGTACTGTCCCTCCGGCCGGGCGGCCGCCGTGGCCATGGCACGTGAGACGGGCTGGGACACGGTCGATGGCGGCACCCTGGTCGTGGTCCAGGGGCCCCGCTTCTCCACGCGAGCCGAGTCGAAGTGGTTCGCGGGCGCGGGCTGGTCGGTCATCGGCATGACCGGGCACCCCGAGGCCGTGCTCGCCCGCGAACTCGCTCTCTGCTACACGACGCTCGCCCTCGTGACCGACCACGACGCCGGTGTGGAGGCCGGTGAGGGGGTCACCCACGAGGAGGTCCTGGCCTTCTTCGCCGCCAACGTCGAGCGGATGCGCTCTCTGGTCGCACAGGTCGTCGAGGCCCTGCCGGAGGAGCGCCCCTGCCCCTGCGGGAACGCCCTCGACGGAATCAAGCTGCCGTTCGAGCTCCCCTGACACGAGGTGGTCATGCGTGATCTGAGGCGGCTGACGGCGCGCCGTCGCCGTCCGATCGCCGCCGTCCTCGCCGGTCTGGCAGTGGCCTGCGTGCTGCTGGCCGTCCGTAGTCCGGACGGGGTGGAGGTCCTCGCCGCCGCCCGCGACCTCCCTGGAGGCCGGCTGGCCGCCTCCGACGTCGTGGTCGTACGGCTCCCGCCCGACACGGTGCCCGCCGGGGCGTACGCGCCCGGCGCCCCGGTCTCGGGCCGCGTGCTCGCCGGGCCGTTGCGCCGGGGCGAACTCCTCACCGACGCACGGCTGCTCGGCTCGGGCCTGTTCCGCCAGGCCCTCATCGGGCAGGCGTCCGTTGA
Source organism: Microbispora sp. NPDC046933 (assembly GCF_040644635.1). Lineage (NCBI taxonomy): Bacteria > Bacillati > Actinomycetota > Actinomycetes > Streptosporangiales > Streptosporangiaceae > Microbispora > Microbispora sp. NPDC046933. The sequence continues at coordinate 242,993 of NZ_JBEYWW010000010.1, forward strand.
ACAGGAGCCGGGTGGGCAGGCATCCAGCGGTCAGGCGTCCGGAGGGCCGGCCGGCGGTGATCCGGCCGCGGGGCGATGGGCCCCGGCCACGCAATCGGGGGCTTCGGCCGCCGAGCCGGGGATGGCAGGGACGCCGGGGATGACAGGCACGCCGGGGATGGTCGCGACGCCGGTCAGGATCGCCGATCCCGACGCCGCCCGCCTGCTCTCGCCGGGCGACGTGATCGACGTCCTGGCGGCCTTCGAGGACGGCCCCTTCCAGGCCCGGACCGTCGCCCAGCAGGTGCGGGTGATCGCCCGGCCACCGGGCCGCACGGACGGCGGCGCGTTGCTCGTGCTGGCCACGACCGCCGGGCAGGCGGCCCAGCTCGCCCAGGCCCAGGCACAGGGCAGGCTCTCGGTGACCATCCACCCCCACTGATCGGCCTTGTCCGGCGGAGGACGATGATCAGGCGGTGCTCGCCCCGGCCTGTCTCCACGCCCGCTGGTCACGCGTGACCTGCTGGAGCATCTGCTTGAACCCGGCGTAGCGCTCGGCGCCGAGGATTCGTTCGTGCCGCTCCTCGATGGCGGCGAGGATGGCGCGCGCTTTGGTGATCTCGTCGATGCCGCGCTCGGTGGGGACGATGAGCTTGGCCCGGCGATCGGCGGGATCGGGTTCGCGGGTGACGTAGCCGAGCCTGACGAGCTCGTCGAGGATCGTGCCGATGATCTGCTTGTGCTGGCCCGACCGGGCCGCGAGGTCCGTCGCGCGCACGCCCTTCGGATCGAGGAACGCCAGAACCGTTCCGTGCCGCGGACTCACGTCCGGATGCCCCAGCTCGGCGAGGGTCTCGAACAGCTCCTCCTGGAGAGCACGCATCAACTGACCGGCCAGCACGCCGATGTCAGGAACCGTCACGGTCCACCGTCTTCCCGCAATTTAGTCACGATCATTGACTATCAATAATCTTGATTATAGTGTGGCGCTCAGAACACGCACACCCCAGGAGAACGGAAAGCGAGGAAATCATGACCACCAGCGAGATCGACACCTACGTTGAGACGAAGCTCGACCCGAAGTACCGCGAGATCGTGGCGGCCCTGCGCGCCCTTGTGGCCGAAGAGGCCCCCGAGGCGGTCGAATGTCTCACGTACGGCTCGCCTGCCTGGCGGGGCAAGAAGATCCTCGCCGTCATCAGCCAGAGCAAGACCCACCTCACCTTCGCCTTCGAGCGGGGCGCGGAGATGTCCGACCCGCACGGCCTCCTGCAGGGAGTTGGCAAGAAGACCCGCCACGTCAAGATCAAGAGCCTGGACGGGATGAACGAGGCCGCGCTGCGCGACTACATCGGCCAGGCCGTCCACCTCGACGCGAACTGACGCGTCCCGTCCTCCTCGGCCTGCGCGTATCTGTCAGAGCTGTGAGCCGAGCTTGGGGTCGTACTCCCAATGCCAGGGCTCGAAGGGGCTGCGATACGACCAGTCGGGGTGGATCCAGCCATACCTCTTGCTGTTGGCCTCCAGCCAGTTGAACTGAACGGAACGGAAGTTCTGCACTCCTCCGCACAGGTCGACAGCGAGCCCCAAACCGTGGTTGCTCTTCCCGGGAGTGGCCGCGAACCCAGGTCGCCGATAGTAGATGGACTGCTGCTCGCTCAGGTTGCGATAGCTGTCGGATATGCACATCGAGGTGCCGAAGCGCTTCTTGTAGGCGATGTTGAGATCGGCGAAGGCGATCGCCGCGTCCGCCCGCAGCTCCTCTCCGGCCTGCGGCAGGGGGCACAGGATGTTCTTGGGCAGCAGCCCGTTCGGGTACTGCTCCGCCTCACCGACCCTGGTCGGGTCGCAGCCGCCCGCCCCCTGCGTTCCGATCTTCACGCCGAGCTTGATCAGCGCCTTGGTCAGCGACCGGACCAGCGTGGTGGAGCGTTTGCGCAGAGCGGTGACCTGGGCGCTCAGCTGAGCCTCCTGCAGGAGGCTGGCCGCCCGGAGCTCCTGTGCCTCCTGCGCGAGCTGCTGCTGCCGCTCCAGCAGCTTCACCGCGTCGCCGAGCACGTTGTTCCGCCCGGCGACGAGGTGGTCGAGGTCGGCGATCCTCCGGAGCGTCTCCGTGCCGCTTCCCGCTCTGAAGAACGGGCTGATTCCGTCGATCGAGGGGTCCTGATAGATGGACGAGGCGAGGTCGGACAACGGCTTGCGCAGCTTGTTGAACTCCGCCGTGGCCTCCTGGAGGCCCTGCAGCTTGGTCGCCAGCTCCTTCTCCACGGCGCCGAACTTCTTCTGCCGCGCCACCAGCGCCCTGTTCGCGTCCTCGATGGACTTGTACGCCTTCTGGGCCTCCCGCCGCAGCTCGGTCAGCGTGGTGGGTTCCTTGCCCAGTTCGCCCGCCCAGGCGCTTTCTCCGGCTGCCTCCGCTGCCGTGGTGTCGGCCGAGGCTGCCGCAGCCGTGCCGTACGGCGCCGAGACGGCCAGCGAAGTCATCGCCGTGACGACCGCGATCAGCCCGGCTGATCGAGGAGATGGCACGATCGACTCCCCCGTTTGCGAACTCGTGACCTGGGTCAGGGACGCACGTTACTACAGCGTCCTATGTGCCTGAGCCCCGGTTCGCATAAGCGCTATCGACCGGTCACGTCGCATTTGCGCGTTTCCAGCTCATCGCCCGCCTTCGGGTTGGCCCTCACGTTCCCGGCAGAGCTCCCACAGCCATGTGTCCCGCCACTCGGGCGCGCACGTGAAGGTCGTCTCCTCGCGAGATTCCGGTTTCTCCGCCGGCCGGCTCACCTTCGGGGCATCCCCGTGGACGACCTCGCGGACGGGTCGGACGATCGGAATGATCCGCACGAGCCCCTCGTAGAGACGCGCGGGACCGGACGGCTCGGGCACCGGTGTCGGGTCCAGCAGGGGCTCCCGCACCGTCCCCGCCATCGGAACCACGGCGATCCTCCGGGCCTCCCGACTGTTCAGTGCCGAACCTGGGGCGTTCCCCGCCGGCGACGCGGTCGGCCGCGGACCGGGCGTCCCGGCGGGGGCCCGGTCTCCCGTGGTCTCGCCGGCGGTCCCCGCCGGCACCCCGGCGCGTACCTCGCCCGCCGTCCCAATAGCCGGCTCCCCACGTACGGCCGCGCCTCGTGAGAGATCGCTCCGCGCCCGTTCCCCGTAGCCGGTGAAGTCGGCCATGAGCATGCCCGAGCCCAGGATCGCCGGCGCGAGCAGTGCCGCGACGAGCACCACCGATCGCAGCCCGCGCGCGCCCCCACGTCGCGTTACGGTCACGGCCAGCGACGGTAACCACCCTCCCCCGGCCCGCGTACGACCACTTGCCATGCCTTTACCGCAGGTCAGCCCGCCGATGACCGGCGAGCTCGAAACGACACCCCCGGTGGAGGCGCGAGCGGGCCCAACCTTTCGCTAGGCTTACTGGTGCACATCACGCCTCCGTAGCTCAGGGGATAGAGCACCGCTCTCCTAAAGCGGGTGCCGCAGGTTCGAATCCTGCCGGGGGCACTCTTTGATCAGGCCTAAGGGCCCCTCACCTGGGGTTTCCTCGTAGCCATCCAACGATCAGGTGCAGCGAGAGGCAGCCGTAGGCAGATGCATGCCAGTGATCGCGAAACATCCGCGAAATGATCTTGGTGGCTGTTTGGCCAGGTCGGACCAGTCATCGAAGGGCGCGAGGACAGACGCCCCCAGGCCACAGCACCCAGAAACTCTGCCGCCCCCAGCGCGGCGATCACGCGGCCTCGAAAGCAGGGCATGTGGTGGGAGCAGCCATCGAGGCGCCCAATCCCAGCGCCCCGGCGAAGTCCTACTGGGCCAGTCTGTCGGATACGACGAACCGGGACTCCTATCGTATTCGGACGGCATAATGCAGGCGCAGCGATCACGAGGCCGCGCAAACGGCCAGACCCGTGAGCAGCAGTGGGAGGGCGTCACGCATGGGCGGTCACCCCGGCGGGGACGATCGAGCTGGCCCGGTAGCTGATGCCCCAGCGTGCCTCGCCGCCCCGGGACCGTCGCAGGTAGTGGTGCGTTGTGACACCGAAAGTGCGACGGAAGGCCAGGACGAGATCACTACACGACGGGACATGTTCAAGACGTCCCGTCTACGATTGCCACGTCCCTGGACGTCCTGACGCGGCAGGTGAGATGGCCAACGAGCGACTACGCGCGGCCATTCTGGAACGCGGGGTGAGCATTGCCGAGCTGGCGACCGCGATTCAGGTGGACCCCAAGACCGTCGAACGCTGGATCACCAAAGGCCGCGCACCGTACCGAAAGCACCGGTACGCCGTCGCCGCCCACCTAGGGATGGACGAGAGTTACCTGTGGCCCGAGGCGTTGACGCGCGAGCAGGTGGCCTCAGCGTCCGAGAGCGAGATCATCACCGTCTACCCCCACCGCTGGGCCGTCCCCTGGGACGCCTGGGGACGTCTGTTCGCTCAAGCCCAGAACGAGATCGGCATCCTTGTCTACAGCGGCCTGTTCCTCGCCGACGACGCCGACATCGTGCGCATGCTCGTCGAGAAGGCCGCAGCCGGAGTGAGGGTACGCATCCTGCTCGGCGACCCCGACAGCCCCCAGCGCGGCGCAGATGAGGGGGTCAACGACCGCATGGCCGCCAGGATTCGAAACGCCCTCGTGCTCTACCGGCCCATCCACGGCCTGGCCGGCGTGGAGATCCGGCTTCACCGCACGGTGCTGTACAACGCAATCTACCGCGGGGACGATCAGCTGCTCGTCAACACCCACGTGTACGGCGTGCCCGCTGGCAACGCCCCCGTCCTGCACCTACGGAAGGTGTTAGGCGGAGACATGGTCACCACTTACGTCGACAGCTTCGAACGGGTCTGGGAGCAGGCCACGCCGGTAGGGTCGTGACGTGGCCCGCCGCATCGACTACTACGACGACCCCGACGCCCCCAAACCGAACAGCCTCGTCCCGTCCGTCAACGTCGTCGTCACCAACGACGCCGGGGACATCCTCATGATCCGTCGCAGCGACAACGACAACTGGGCCGTCCCCGGCGGCGCCATCGACCTCGGCGAATCCCTCCCCCAGGCCGCAGTACGGGAGACCCTCGAAGAGACCGGAGTATTGTGCGAGATCAACGGGCTTATCGGCACCTACACCGACCCCCGCCACGTGATCCTCTACACCTCGAACGGTGAGGCCCGCCAAGAGTTCTCCATCGTCCTCACCGCCCGCACCATCAGCGGCGAACCGACGCCGAGCAGCGAGTCGACCGACGTCCGCTGGGTGCCCCGCAACCAGATCGAAGCTCTGCCGATGGACCGCTCGATGCGCCTGCGCATCGGTCATTTCCTCGAAGGAAGAGCCCTGCCGCACATCGGGTGACGTTCACGACCAGCCGGACGACGGGCGTGCCGCCGGGGAGCGCTCATACGACTGTCAGGTCGTACTCCGCTTCGACCCAGAACCCTCCTGGTCGTTCTTCACCCCGGAATGTCAGAACATAGGTGCCAGGGCTCAATGGGTCGAGGTGGCCCCACAGTCCCCATGCTCTGACGGCAACCTTGCCCTCGAAACTGAGTGGTGATTCGGGGGCAGCATCGAGGATGAACTTCTTCTGATTCTTCACCTCGTGCACCGGAAGCGACGTGCCGTTCAGTTCCGCACTCCCCGATGCTTGGGGACAGACGGGCGCGCGGGCTCCAAGGAACAGGAAGGTGCCTCGGAAGATGTTGAACATGGGGAAGAAGATCGGCCGATCCGAGGGGATGGAGCATCGGCGTTTGACCCCGCCGCCGAACGTGCCCGCCAGGAACCAGACGTCGTCAGGCTGCCCTTCCGCAGCGAACTCACCTGTTCCGTCGACCAGAGGATTACGGGAAGCGGGAATTGACGCCACCCACTGCCACCAACGCTCGGCAAGTCTGCGGTGAATCTCGACATTTGTCATGAGGCGGCAGTTTAAGGGATGACAGCCTCCGGTTCGTCGCTATAACCGAATGGCGACCTCGGTTGAGATCCGTCAGCTTCGTGCCAGCTGTTCTTGAACCGTTCGCACAGCGTCCAGGATGCAGGGAGTAGAAGCAGCGATCGAGCGGCTGACGAGGTGATCGGGGCCGTAGCGGGAGTGGATCTCCGCGAGGCGCTCGTGTACGTCGAGGTGCCGGCCGTCAGGACCGGTGGTCATGTCGCAGTAGGTCAGCGCGTCGGCCAGCTCCCGCCGCTCCGGGGCGAACTCCTTCGTCAAGGCGTCATACAGGTCGCGTTCGGTGGCCTCGTTGATCGCGCAGGAGTGATGGGCGACCAGGCGGCACAAGCGCTCGTCCGCGCCCGCTACATCGCGCAGGTAGCGGGCGCCATCGAGGGGGTGGAACCCGGTGTCGACCAGCGCCGGGGAGTATCCGATGTCATGAAGGTAGGCGGCGGCGGTCAGCGTGTCGGTTTCCTCGCCGAGGATCGGGGTCAGCGTCGCGGCCTGCGCCGCTACACCCTGGGTGTGTGCCCAGCGCCGGGGCAGCGGCTCGGCTAGGAGTTGTTCGGCCAGATCACGCGCCCACGCAGCTTGCTCCACGAGACAGACGATAGGCGCACCCGCCCCTGCACGACCTAGGGCACCAACCCAGACGTCCTAGTACTCCAGTGACACATTGAGATCATGGCCGGGATCTGCGCTGGTAGTGGCATCGGCGGGCGGTGGCTTGATGGCGGCGTCGCCAGTGTGACCAGTGCAGGATTTCCTCGGTCCGGCGGTGTCGGGTGAGGGTGAGGGCGGCCAGTAGGCGGCGGATCTCGGGCATGGTCAAGGGCAGGTGCTCTTCGTCGCTGTCGGGTTGGGATGCGGCCAGGGCCGCGAGGAAGGCCAGGGCGAGCATCGCCAGGGTGATGTGGCGGTGCCAGGCGTCCCAGCTGCGGACCTGGTAGTGGTCCAGCCCGACCTGGCCTTTGGCGGCCTGGAAGGACTCCTCTACCGTCCAGCGGATGCCGGCGATGCGCACCAGGGCGACCAGCGGCACCGGGGTGGGTGCATAGCAGCGGTAGAAGGCCAGTTCCCCGGTGGCCACATTGCGGCGGATCAGCAGCCACCGGTGACCGCTCCGGTGGGTGTCGATGCGTGTCCAGGCCCAGGCGTACCAGCGGTGCCCCTTGGCGCCGCGCCCCGCGCTGTAGTGGCGCCAGTGGTCGTCGGGGACGTGCGCGGCGATCTGGGCGGCCTGCCAGTCGACGCTCTCGCACCGCACCCGGGCCGTGCCCGCGATCACCAGCACATACCCGGCCTGCCGTGTCTCCAGCAGGGTGCGCAGGCGCGGGTCCTGGCCGTAGACCTCATCGCCGGTCACCCAGGGCGCATCCATCCCGGCGTCCAGGGCGGCGGCGATCATCTGTGCGGCCAGGGCGGGTTTGGTGGCGAAGGCGATCTCGTCCGGGACACCCGCCGAACGGCACCGGCTCTGGTCGGCCCGCCAGGAGTGCTCGGGCAGGTACAGGCGGCGATCAATCAAGGCCCGGCCGCGCGTGGTGGCATAGGCCAAGAACACGCCGACCTGGCTGTTTTCGATCCGGCCGGCCGTACCGGTGTACTGGCGTTGCACCCCGGCCGATCGAAGGCCCTTCTTGAGGAAGCCGGTCTCGTCGACGATCAGGACACCGCCCGCGCCGAGGTGTTCGCTCACGTAGCCGCGCACGTCGTCCCGTACGGCCTCGGCGTCCCAGCGCGCGGTGCGCAGCAGGCGCTGCATGGTCTGCGGGCCGTTCAGCCCGGCGTGCTCGGCCAGGTTCCAGCAGTTCTTCCGCTCGACGTCCGACAGCAGGCCCCGCACATAGGCGTTCGCCGCGCGACGCGGCTCGATGCGGCTGAACCGGTGCGCGATCCGCGTCATCAGCTCATTAAGGGTGACGATCCAGTGGTCAGGGTCTACGCTGTCGGCCACGGCCATCACGCGATCTTCAGATGTCTTCACAAACTCCGAATGATCACGTGGTGGCCGTTCTCATGCCACCTCAACCGGCGAAGATCGCGAAGTGTCACTGGAGTACTAGGACGTCCTACTCATCGGAGCGGACGAACCGGCCCTTGCCCTGCCGGGACACGATCAACCCATCGCGCTCCAGCTCCGCGAACGCCTGCCGTACCGTGTTGCGCGACGCCTCGTACAGCCAGCGAAGTTCCGCTTCGCTGGCTAGCAGGTCTCCGGGGCCGAGGTCGCCCCGCTCGATTCGCCGCCGCAGCTCACAGGCGATGAGCTGGTAACGGTACGAGGCATCGACGGGCGCGTCAGCGCCTTGCACCAGCCGCCCCTTGGAGGGGACGGTCACGATCAACCCCTCCGACTCCAGCGTCCGTAACGCTCGGCGTACGGTATTGCGGGCAACGCGGAACTCCGCCGTCAGAGCGGTCTCCGAGGGCAGCGCCCGCCCTACCGGATAGACGCCCGTCATGATCCGTTCGCGCAGCCGCTCAGCCAGCTTGCCGGAGACTCTTTGCCCCGTCAGCCATGCCTTGCGCCGTTCAGGAGCGGTGCGCATCGAGAATCTTCGTCAGGTCGATACCGAGCTCTCCCTGTTCGCCCTCGCGCCAGCCCTCACGCGCTGATTCGGTCGGCCGCCGGCAGCAGGCGCAGGCACGAGACCCGCTCGTCGTGCTGGTCGCCCCAGTAGAACCACAAGAACGCCAGGTGGACGTAGACCCGGCGGGGCCGTAGCCGGCTGTCGGTCACGTCCAGTGCTGGCCGGTTCTTCTCATCCACGATCAGGACCGCCGTGATCCCGCGCTGTGCCAGCTCATCCCGCAGCTCCGTCAAGAGCTGTTCCTGATACTCGCGCTGCCGCTTCTGGATCGGCCGCAGTTGTTCCATGCCTGACACGCTCCTTTCGGCTCGGGGTGGGCGCGTTCATCGCGCCCACGCCGAACGAGCTTCCGCCGAGGCGGGGGAACCTGCACACCGCAACTAAGGGACGTCTAGGGACGTCTCGTGTTAGCGTCCCAGGCAGAGCCGCCGCCCCAGGAGGTACACCCCCGTGAGCGACACCCTGCGCCACGCCCTTGCCCGGGCCAGACTCGGAACCGTCGACGTCGCCGCCGCCCTCGAAGTGGACCCCAAGACGGTCGACCGCTGGCTCAAAGGCCGCATCCCCTACCCCCGCCACCGCTGGGCACTGGCCGACATGCTGCAACTGGACGAGAGTGACCTGTGGCCCGACGTCGCCCAACCGCGGCGAACCATCTCCCACGAAGTGAAGGCCGTCTATCCCCACCGCTGGGCCGTACCGCAGAACATCTGGCGGCGGCTCTTCCAGGGCGCAAGTCGCGAGATCGACATCCTGACCTACAGCAGCCTGTTCCTCGCCGAGGACACCGGCATGATCCGCCTGCTCGCCAGCAGAGCCGAGGTAGGCGTGAAGATCCGCATCCTTCTCGGCGACCCGGACAGTCCCGAGGTAGCCGCCCGAGGAGCCGAAGAAGGCATCGGAGCCGACGTCATGGCAGCCCGAGTACGCAACGCCCTCATGCTGTACCGGCCGCTCCGAAAGGTCGAGGGGGTGGAGATCCGCCGCCACCGCACGACGCTCTACAACTCCATCTACCGGGCCGACAGCGAGCTTCTCGTGAACGTCCACGCCTACGGCACACCGGCAGCTCAAGCCCCCGTGCTGTACCTCACGGCCACCAAGGACGAAGACAGCACAGCCGTCTACCTCACCAGCCTCGAACGTATCTGGGCCATCGCAGAACCACTCTACTGACCATCCGTATCGCTGTTTCCTACCTCGGCTGATGCTTGACGCTGCGGCCTCGGTTGATGGTTGACATGATCAATCAGAAAGTGGGGCCGGGAGTGCGACTCGCGGCAGATTAGTGCGCGACAAACTGGAGCTGGCGACCTGTCAGGATCGAGCCCATGTGGTGACGACGAGCAATGCTCAGAACCTGTGGATCGGCTCGGGGGCGTACCCTCCCGAGTGATCGATTCGAAGGTCACTGAGTAGGCCGAGGTTGGCGCGTCGGCTGGGAGGGCACGCCCATGCTTACCGTAGTCAATGCCGGCGGCGCGGCGTCGAGCGGATCGTTGATCGATGAGATCGTTCGGGAGGGAGCGCGGCGGATGCTGGCCGCTGCGCTGGAGGCCGAGGTTAACTCCTACTTGGCGGAACTGGCCGACGCTCGCGACGCCGACGGCCGCCGTCTGGTGGTGCGCAACGGGTTCCACGCCGAGCGGACGATAGCAACTTCAGCTGGGCCTGTGCAGGTCAAGGCGCCGCGGGTGAACGACAAGCGGGTAGATGCCGAGACCGGCGAGCGTAAGCGCTTTTCTTCAGCGATCCTGCCACCGTGGGCCCGCAAGACCCCGAAGATCTCCGAGGTGCTTCCGCTGCTCTATCTGCACGGCCTGTCCACCGGCGACTTCGTTCCGGCCCTGGAGCAGTTCCTCGGGTCGTCGGCTGGGCTGTCGTCGGCGACGGTGTCGAGGCTGACGTCTCAGTGGACCGAGGAACATCAGGCGTTCCAAAAGCGTGACTTGTCGGCGACCGACTTCGTCTACATCTGGGCCGACGGTGTGCATCTGAAGGTCAGGCTGGACCAGGCCAAGGCGTGCGTGCTGGTCCTGGTGGGCGTCCGAGCCGACGGCAGCAAAGAGCTGATAGCCCTGGACGAGGGCTATCGGGAGTCGGCGGAATCGTGGGCGAACCTGCTGCGCGACTGCGCACGGCGCGGAATGCGCGCCCCGCATCTCGCGGTCGGCGACGGGGCCTTGGGCTTCTGGAAGGCGCTGCGCGAGGTGTTCCCCGAGGCCAAGGAACAGCGCTGCTGGGTGCACAAAACTGCGAATGTGTTGGACTGCCTGCCGAAGTCGGCTCAACCGGCGGCCAAGGCCGCGATCGCAGACATCTACAACGCCGAGGACAAAGACCAGGCCACCAAGGCCATCAGGACATTCGAGCGGCAGTACGGGGCGAAGTTCCCCAAGGCCGTCAAGAAGATCGTCGACGACGCGGACGTGCTGCTGGCGTTCTACGACTACCCGGCCGAACATTGGATCCACCTGCGTACCACGAACCCGATCGAGTCGACATTTTCCACTGTTCGGCTGCGCACCAAGGTCACCCGCGGTGCCGGTTCCCGCGCGGCGGCCCTGGCGATGACATTCAAGCTCATTGAGTCCGCCCAACAACGCTGGCGCTCGGTCAACGCGCCCCACCTGGTCGCTCTGGTGCGTGCCGGAGCCCGCTTCGAACGCGGCATACTCACCGAGCGTGACGAGGTCACCGCAGCATGACCGGACATGCCGAACGCCCGTTGCTCTTCCTCGATGTCGACGGGCCGCTTCTCCCGTTCGGCGAGGACCCGCAACGCGCACCGGGGGTTACTGCACCGGACTCGCGCTTGGCGCGGCTCACCGCCGAGGTGGGGCGTCGGCTGGCAGCGCTACCCTGCGAACTCGTCTGGGCGACAACTTGGGAAGACGAGGCGAACGTCGAGATAGCACCCCGGATCGGGCTACCGCGGCTGCCCGTTGTGAGCTGGCCGGACCCATCCGACGGGCATGAACGCGAGGACCAATGGTTCGGGCTCTGCTGGAAGACTCGGACCCTGGTGAACTGGGCGGGTGGGCGCCCGTTCGCCTGGGTCGACGACGAGATCACCGACGCCGACAGGGAGTGGGTCTCCGCGCACCATGGCGGCCAGGCTCTCCTCCACCACGTGGAGTCATACCGGGGACTCGCCGATGACGACTTCGCAGCCCTCGATCAATGGCTTCGAGCCCTGTGAATCACCCGCAATCCACAGGATTTGACAATTACTCGGTGACGACAGATACGACAGCCGTGTCATCGTTGTGGCAACACCCGTGTGATCGGAACGCCCATGATGACCGACTACAACGTCAGCGACCACTGGTCCAATGACGATCCCGATTGGCTGAAGTCCCTGGTCTCCTCGCTCGACCGCCGTCACGGCCTTAGCAGTATTCTGCCGCTCACGGTCATCGTCGAGGAGATCGCCGAGTGGGTCGAGCTTGCCAGCGGTACCGACGCGTGGAAGAAGCTCGCTAACCGCTCCTCTCTCCTATCAGACCTCGACGAGTCTGTAGGCGCGGTTGGCGCAACCCTCAGCAATCGCATCGCAGGGAAGCTGGCCGCATTTCGAGCAGCCCTATTGCAGCTCTCCACGAGCCCCTCGGCGGTGCTCGCCCAGCCACCTGGCACTCGTACTGACGCGGCCTGGACAAACCTGCTCTCCACCGCGCGCGAGCTTCTCGAAGAGCTCGGCTCGGACGATGCGGCACGCGCCAGCTGGGACGATCTGGTCGCGACCGCGCAGGATCGGACCCTGGCGCGGCGAGAGTATCGCCCTATCGCTGAGCTTCTGTTCGAGCAGCTGCAGCGGCGGGGTCTCAGCGCGGAGAGGGCCTTCCGCGATCTCGTGTCGATCGTGGCTTTCGGCCGCGACCCTAACGAAATCCCCATCCGCGAGAAGGACGTGCCCCTCGATCAGCGGCTGACGAACGCGCGCACCTTCGTCGGCACACCCGCCCAGGTCGAACCGATCGTCGTCTGGTTAGGCTACCAAGGACGCGTTCATCTTCATCTCTCTGCCGGGCGTGTGTCCTTCCTCAACGCGCACTGGGCCGTTCCGAACGCTGAGCCTGGCGGGCAGGACTTCGCCCACAAGGCGGAGCTCTGGGAGCTGGTCCGGGACGGCCTTATATTCAAGGTTGCGAAGATGGTCAACGAGGAATCCGACGTCGACATCCTTGTGCGCGTCGACCTCGGCAACACGACGGCTGCTGGTGCGGTCTCGCGCGCCGTCGACATCGTCGACACCATCATGAATGTGTCGATCCACAACGCTGGCGGCATCCGTCCGCGGCTAGCTCAGCACGCCGTCATTCGCTCGGGAAAGCCCGGCTCAGCCGGCTTCTTGGCCGTTTGGCGTGAGACCGGTTTTCCCGACGACTACTACGGAGCTAGGATCACCGCTGAGGCGGTCGAACAGCATGGACCGCGGATCGCCGAGGCACTTGCCCGAGCAGAACTCCCCAGGTTCCTGGCTGCGGCCATCGAAGTGCAGACGACAGCCGATCACCCTTTCAGCCGCGATATGGCGCTGCGGAAGCCGTCGGAAGCCGACATCAGCAGTGTGATCCCGCTCTCGGACCGAGTGGTGCAGCACATCGCTGCACACGCGGCCATGGACCCGAACGCTCTCTTTGCACTGCTCGGAGAGCGCTGGCCGCATGCCCGATGGCTCACGGATCTTCGGCGCGCAGCGGGGATGTGCCTGCTCGGCGGTGGTCGGCACGATGAGCTGCTCACCGAGCTCACGCGTGAATGGTTGTCCAGCCGACCGAAGCAGCCATGGATCCTGCTTCTTGCCGATCGAGCCGATGACTTCCTGTCGCTGTGCCGCCTTGAACATGAGCGCGCCTGGATCGCGCGAATGTTCACGAGCGTTGGCGATCACACCACCTACAGCACCCTCATCCATGAGTACACGGCCGAGGGCGAAGTGCTCGAAGCGCGCCGGCGCCGCGTTCGCAACGCATTGGTCCACGGAAACCCCGCTAGCTTCGCGGTGGTGCAGTCCGTCCGCGAGTATGCCGACTTCCTCGGCGGCAGCGCCCTTAACCTTGGTCTCGAGTCTTTCGTCGAAGGCACACCACCCGCCGCAGCTCTGGCGATTAGAACGGACGAGTTCGTCGCAATGCAGCGTGGCCAGGATGCCGTGAGCTTCTGGCGTGCTCGTATCGCTGCACAGAATCATTCAGGGGCGGCGTATGGCACCGAGCCGTGATCATTACCCCCTCGGCGGTTTCGCGTCATCCTAACTCCCCGTGATCGCAGAATTTTCGATACGCAGGAGCGCGCTCTCCTCGACAGAAGAGGAGGCGTCGCCAGCCTCGCCGTGATCATGTGAAGCATCAGGTGTGGCCGAAGCGTCAAGCATCAACCGAGGCCCGACACCATCCGTCTCTCTGTGTCGAACTTCAGGTGATGCTTGACGGATTGGTCTCGGCTGATGCTTTACACCGGGCCTAGATTCCGTAGTCGATGTTGCCGCTTGCTCGTAGCCGTTTCACCTCCTTGACGACCACGCGGGGATGGGCCGACAGCTCCTGGCCCTGGTAGAGGATCCGGAACTGGGTCTCTTCAAGTACGATGGTGACGACCTTGCCGCGGTGGATGCTGCCGATCTGCAGCTTGCAGCCGGCGACTTTCACCGAGCCGGTGTGGGAGACCACCCGCTCGACCTGCACCGCGTCCGGCGGTGCGGCGGGAGCCAGCCCGGCCAGACGAGCGCCTCGCAGGCGTCGGCGCTGGGGCCCGGTGATCGGGCTGGGCAGTGTTTTGACCAGCGTGCCGTCGATGATGACCTGCATCAGCGACGCATCGATGCGCAGGGTGGCGCGTTTGCCGGCCAGTGGCAGGCCGACGCCGATCAGCTTGCCCGCGACGTTGACGCATCCAGAACCGGTGACCTGCCGATCGATCTCCACGACGGCATCGGCGGGCAACGGTCCCGGCGGCAGGGCGGTGGCCGGTGATGGCCGGCCGAAGCGTCCGCCCTGGCCGATCAGCTGAGCCAGATCGCCCTCGGTGAGGAGCACCGGATGGGTCTTGAGCAGCTCCTGTCCGGAGAAGACGTGCATGGTGGTGGCCGAGACCCAGACTGTCACCTGCTGCCCGGCCCGCTGGCGGCCCAGCCAGATCTGCCGCCCGCAGGCGGTCATGTTCCCGCTGGCCGGCACGAGGCGGTCGAATTCCACCGCGGCCGGGGCACCACCCCCAGGGGCCACGGTGGCGGGGAGACCACCGGCAGCAGGCATCGGCTCCGAGTCCACCTGCCGGGCCTTGAGTGGGTGGCCGATCGGCGCAGACGAGGCAGGCACCGCGGCGAGGTCGGCGGGCAACCGCAGCGGCACATCCGCGTCGGTCGCAGCAGCCGACGCCGATCCGCCTGCGAAGCGGCTGGCCGGGGTGGCCATGTCCAGAGCCTGGTGCGGGCGGACGGTGTTATAGCTGCTCACCCAGGCATCCAGCGCGTCCTGCGCGGCCTGGAGGCTGGCGAAGGCGCCGTGGACGGACAGGAACTCCGTCCGCACGGTCTTGTGCCAGCGCTCGATCTTCCCGGTCGTCGTCGGGGAACGGGGCTTGGTGTTGCGGACAGTGATGCCGTTCTCCCGGCAGATCCGCTCGAACAACACCTCAGTCGGGCGCGGCTTGGTGAACCGGCCGGTGAACTGCTTGCCATTGTCCGTCAAGACCTCCTCCGGCACACCGAAGGTGCGCATCGCCTCGGCGAAGGCCCGGCAGACCGCCCGCCCGGACGCGCGGACCACCAGGTGCGCGATGACGATGAACCGGGAATGGTCGTCGATCCCGCTGATGAGCTTCAGCTCCCGCCCGTCGGACAAGAACACCCCGCCCATGACGTCCAACTGCCACAACTCCATCGGGGCGTCCCGCTCCCAGCGGACATACGACGAGCGGGGACGGCGCCGCTGCCCGGGCGTGATGAGCATGTTGCGGACCAGGATCCGATACAACGTGGCCAGCGACGGCACCGGGCCGGCACCTCGTTGATCCAGCTCATAGGCCAGACGCTGCGGCCCCCAGCGCGGATGCTGGCGGCGCAACTCGCATACCAGCGCCTCCACCACATCCGACGTCTGATGCGGGCAGGTGTCCGGCCGGTGCGTGCGATCAGCCAACGCGGCTAACCCGCCGTCGCGATACCGCCGCACCCACGCGTGCACCGACTGCCGCGACACCCCATACCGCTCGGCGACCTCGGTCACCGGAGATCCTGCCTCTACTTCCAGCACAGCGCGATACCGCTGCTCCAAGACGCTCAGCTCCACCAGCGCCAACCCGGCCCCCCATGTGATCGCCGTCGATCACATAAAAGCCAGGTCAGCCGACGTGGTGTAAAGCATCAACCGAAGTCGCCGTGTCAACCATCAGCCGAGGTAGGACACCATCCGTCTCTCTGCCGGAAGCAACTTTTCTTCTCGCTATTAAAGCGGCCCGCCTACGGCGGCCCGCGTCGCTCGCTGGTCGGCCAGCCGGCCGGGCTGCGGCTCTTCGGCCGGTCCCGGCCGGCGCCGCCCGCGCGCTCGCAGCCGCATGGCGAACGCCAGATGATCGAAGACCACCGCGGCCAGGACGACCAGGGCGATGTGATCCAACTGCCGACCTCACTCGGAGGGAAGAGCCGCAAGGGGCTCCGCCCCCTGCACCCCCGGCCCTCCTCGGAGATGAGCTGGGGACGGCGCAGGTAGGGGGGTCATCTCCTCGCCGGTCATCCCGAAGGGATGCCAGACCGGGCGCCCAAGGTCAAGCCGTCGAGTTCGGGCAGGACAACCAGCGGGCGCGGAAGGTCACCGGGAACGATGTACACGCGAACGACGCCTTGACCCCAGGCGTCCGGCCCGGCATGGCTACGCCTGCCCGACGAGGAGATGAGCCGCCCAGGGCTTCGTCCGGAAGGCGAATCCAGGCCAGAATTCGATCCCCGGTCCGCAGTGCTCCAACCATCGTTTCCCCCGAGGGCGGTATCAGCGCGGCGAAGCTTTTTCGCTATAGACCATGATGACTCGGATGTCTTGGGCTGTCAGCAGCGGGGACTGCAAGAGGTAACCGAGGGTGACGATTGTGTGACGATGCTCCCAAATGTCGGTGCCCTGTCCCAGACTGTCTTCTAGCCAGACGAGACCCAAGGGAGGTGGCATCGAGCGTGGAGAGGATGACACATAGCGGTTCAGCGGACATCCTCGAATATCTGCACAAGCATCTCGACCACCACTTCCGACTGCTTCACGAACGTCGCAAGCTGCTGCAGGTGGCGGCTCCTGTCTTCGCGCTGGAGCATGATCTCGGCAGCTCTGACTTCGAGTTGCTCCTGGCTGGTGTGCGCGGGGCTATCACGCAGGGACTTCCTGCTCATTGCCACGTCTGGTGGTTACCCTTCGTGGTTCATGCCGCAGAGATTGGTTACGACTATGCTGGCGGCGAGTATTGGCCACTTTTCGCCCAGAAGACACCCGGCTGGGAGAGCAGCCCGGGCTGGAACGTCTCCAGCAACCGGGACCGCATCAAGCGCTGGTTCAAAAAGTTTTCAGTCGACTACGGCGGGGCCGAGCCGAAGGGGAGCTTCGCCGAGAACTTCAACATCATTGCCTGGCCGATCACGCACGCCGTTATGCCGGCATATCTACAGCGGCAGTTGGCCAAGCTTCTGTTCGAGTCGCGTGCAGTCCTGACAACGGAGTTGCTAACTGATCCACGCGCGTTGGGTGCATGCCTGGCATCGCGTACAGCCGGATACAGCGAGCGCTTCCGGATCTTTTGTGCAAACCAGAGCCTCCTCGGCCAGGTCGCTGCGGCGCTGCTCTCGGGTGACGACGAGGAGTCCCCTTATCTGGTGCGATCGACACTCGATCGTCTGGTCGGCGACCTGTCCGAAGAGCGACAGTCACGTACTTGGCTGACCCGGGCTAAGCACTCAGCCGACTTGGCACGCTCCAGCGGATTCCGTCCGAACAACTCGGGCCCTAAGGCCACTAAGGGGGCTAAGCATCTCCCGGCCCTCACTGACCCAAGATTTCTGCTACGGAGCGAGGACGGGGGCTGGCGCCCGTACATTGAGTTGCCCGATCTCACGCCGCTGCAGGTTCGCCAGAAGCAGGTTGATCAGGAACTCCGGAGCCTGCGTCCGCGTGTAGAAGGCTACCGCGGCCGCCCCCTTCCTCGCGGGAAGCTGGTGTATCCGGATGAAGTGCCCCTGTCCGCGTGGCCTCGGCCCGAAGTACCGCTGATCCAACTGGAGCACGGTTCCTCGGCCGTGAACAGACTGATCGCCGAAAATTGCTCCATCAGCCAGGGCCCGTGGTGGCTATTCCGGAAGCAAGCAGGTGGGCCGGCCCTCGAGGTAAAGGGCAAGTTCTTGCGGCCCGGTCAGGAGTATTGCCTGGTCGGCCGAGCCGAGAGTGTCCTTCCCGCGCTGCCATGGGCTTCTGAAGCGACGGTCCTGGCTGATGGAGTGCGCGCCTTCGATTTGAAGATGCCACAAATAATTGACGAAAGAGACATAGTCCAGCTTGCGGCGGCAGGGCTCTCGATAGTGTCGGATGTCTCCATTCGACCGGTCGGGCTCGTTCCCGGCTCCTGGGACGGGGAGGGGGCTGTCGAGTGGCTAGCAGGGGAGCCGGTGATGCTGGCGGTGCGGGCTACTAGGGCCGTGGATAAGTTGGCGGTGACCATCGACCACAGCGCGCCCATTGTGATCGAGTGGCCTGCCGGTAAGCCGGAGCTGATCTTCGCGCTTGAAAACCTTGCTGTAGGTACGCACCAGGTTGACGTTTCGCTGCTGATACCAGATACAGGCGCCTCCCTTGTAAGTGGTTTGCTCGTGGTGACGATCCGTGACCCGCAAATGTCCCTCGAAGAATCATCGAAGGGGGCAGGAATCCGGCTGTTTGCGACCCCAGCTCGTCCGAAACTGACCGAACTCTGGGACGGTCTGTCCAGACTCTCAATCGCTGGACCTCAAGGTCTGACGGCGGAACTGATGATTGTGCTGCGTGGCGATGTCGGAGAAGAACTGGCGCAGCATCGTCAGGTCGTCTCCCTTCCCTTTAGCGACGGAGCTTGGAAAAAGTTCGCCGATCAGCAACTGCGCAAGGGGAAGTTGCTCGGCTCCTACGACGAGGCCGAGTCTTGCGAAGTATCGGTGTCAAGGGAGGGAGTGGGCTTCGCATCACTGATCTGCGAACGGGGCTTCGATCCGCTCCGCTGGATACTCATGAAGCGGCGCGACGGCAGACACGAGGCGCGCCTAATTGATCGTACAGACAGGGACGGCACCCAGGTTCACCTATTTCGGGTGGCGGCACCTCTAACGGGGGAGGAGCGCGTTTCCCGTGGTCCGATTGCCATTCCAGAGAGTGGCGGTATGCTGCAAGCGACGTCCGGAAACTCGACCGCGGCCATCGTTCTTCCACCCGACCCCAACCAACTGCGTCAAAGACCGAATGACCGTCCCGTCGTCCAGTGCGCAAACTTGTCGCTGTCCGAGGTAGAGCGACTGATTCAAGGTCATCGTCGATGGCTAGAAGCCAACCTGCCGGCCGATCCCTTCGCCTGCCATCAGCAAGAGCAGGCTCTCAGCGCGATCACATCCGCCCTTGTGTCCCTTATCGCCGGGAACAGGTGGGCTCGCCTCGAGCGCAAACGCGTCCCCGGTGGTGATCGCAAAGCGCCGGACGTGTTGGACGAGATGCAAAAACTCGTGGGTGAGGCTCCAGCGCAGCGTGCTGTGGCCCAGCAGATTGCTGGGCATCTATGGCAGTGGTTAGACTCGCCTGCCGCGATGAGAGAGGGATTCTCCAATGCGATAGCCCCCATCGCGGCAGCCAACGGGATCGATAACCTGCATACCGCAGCAGATTTCTTGCTGCGTCTTGCGAGCAGGCCAGGGACTCTTGCGCGTTGGGACAAAACCGAACGAGACGAGCTCTTGAACTGTGTGCTCCGCTCTCCCGTCCTCATTCGCGCGGCTCGATTCGCGGTGCTTGGGGCGGAGGATCTACGAGACACGTCGGACGAGTCGAATGCCGGTGACCACCGATGAGCATAACCCCGCTCAGTGGCAGAGAGGCCGCCGAACGCGCAGTCCATGCCTTGGGGCTGGGTGAAACGACAACAGACCTGTTTTCGACAGAGGCGATCTGCGCCTCCCTTCGCCGTGCGGCTTCGTTCTTATGTCCAGCGGCGCCTCGTCAACTTGTGGAAGCCGTGCTTGAGGCCGTCACTACGCTCGACGAGTCGTCCATGGTCAGCCGTGACTTGGTAGCGGAGCAGTTGGATCTCTTGGTGTCGATTGGTGACCTGGTTGAACTTCCTCACCAGGGGAAACGTGGAGGACGACAGCTCTACCTGGGGCCACCCTCATACGTCGAGAAGGCGCCCGGGCAGTACCTTCTGCTTGGCGTACGCCCTAACGGCGCGTCGCTTGTTGACGAGTCGGTGGGTGCAAAGATGCACTACGAGAGCCACGCGCGCTTACTCGAAATCGACATGGAGGTGGCGGCTGCCCGACTGCGTGCAGTTGGCCTGCATGAGATCCACCGCTCCCACTGGCTCAAGCATCCCCGCCTGGAGAGCGCGCCCGCTGTTGTTGACGTGATGCATCAGCGGTTGGACCGGGCAGCGGAGTCTGGTCATATCGCTGGCTTAAAAATTATCGACCCGGAGACGTCTGTTCGCTATTACCGCGCCCGCTGGCGGCTACCTGCAGAGGGCGACTCTGGGGATTTCGTCGCGCGTCGACCGCAGGCCTACGGTGCCGACCTATGGTGCCTGGTACGTGTCAAAAACGGCGTGCCTAGCGCGCTTGTCGATCTGCCGGTCGATGACCCTGCTGCCCCCGGATGCGACGAGGCATGGCGACTGCAGGCGGCCATTGATGCCGTCGCTGGTCGGCCGCAGTTGCTGCGCCTCAGGTCCGATGCAGAAGGGGACGGGAGCCGCGTTCTGGACCTGTTCGGGCCCGTGCCGGGTTGGGCACAGCGCTACCTCGAACTCGCGGGGGCCCCTGTCTCACGGGCGAGAGGAGCCTTGATTTCCTATCGGGTACCAATGTCGGCAATCGTCGAGTTGTTGGCGTTCTTCGCTGACATGCTGTGGATGCGTATCAGGCAAGAGGGAGAGGCAGCGTGAGAGCGGAAGCGCCTACGATCGCGGAGACGGTCATCAAGATCCAGGCTGCCCTTCGGGACTACATCGAGGCCACCTATCACGTGGGCCATCCCACCTTGATCGAGCAGCGTCGTGCGCTGCTCGAGCAGGAGGGGGTGCTGTTTCGCGCGCCTTTCATCGAGAGCACTCCCCGCTACCAGACGAACCGGCGTTTTGCCGATCTAGAGATCGACGCTGCCGTCCAGACGCTCTTCGACAGCCTGACGACATGTGTAGGCAGGCTGAGCCCGCTGCTGTATGACCCGCCCTACACCCACCAAGCCGAGGCGCTTGAGTGGACTGGCCGTGATGGCCTCAGCCTTGTGGTCACCACTGGCACTGGCTCAGGAAAGACGGAGTCGTTCCTCCTGCCGATGCTGGCAAAGCTTGCGACAGAGGCTGCGCACAAGCCCAAGTCATTTGCGGCCCCGGCCGTCCGGTCCTTGATTCTCTATCCGATGAACGCGCTGGTGAACGACCAATTGGGTCGTCTTCGACTCCTGCTGGGTGATCCACGTGTCACCGCCCAGTTCAGCGCATGGGCCGGTCGGCCAGCCCGCTTCGCCCGCTACACCAGCCGAACGTTGTACCCGGGCGTGCGCAAGGTCGAAAAGGACCAGGAGCGGCTGCGCTCGATTGAGGACTTCTACATCCTACTGATTGACGAGGCGGCCAACCCTTCGTCGCCGCATCACGACGATGCGGCAGCTCTCATAGCTAAGCTGCGGTCCCGTGGAAAGTGGCCGGCTAAGGCGGATCTGAAGGCCTGGTATGGCGAGAAAGGTTCCCGCTGGAAGAACAAGGTTGGCGAGTTTGTCCGAGCTGTCCTTAAGCCCGATGACCCTGAACTGCTGACGCGTCACGAGGTGCTGGAGGCACCTCCAGACGTCCTGATCACAAACTACTCGATGCTCGAATACATGCTGATGCGCCCCCTCGAGCGGCCGGTGTTCGATGCAACGCGGACCTGGCTGGAAACCAACCCCGACGAGAAGTTCCTCTTGATCGTCGATGAGGCGCATCTTTACCGGGGTGCGGCCGGCGCGGAGGTCGCACTCCTGCTGCGCCGCCTTCGCGCACGACTTGGGATTAGCCCAGACCGGCTGCAGGTCATCTGCACAAGTGCGAGTTTCGCCAGTGCTGAATATGCGCGTAAGTTCGCCGCGCAGTTGAGCGGCAAGTCCGAGGCCGACTTCAAGGCCGTGGAGGGTCGCCCCGCGCTACGGGAACTGGCCGACACGGGCAGCCGCGAGGACGCACAGGCTCTCGCTTCGGTACCGATGCACTCCTTCTACGACGGTGAGGGTGACGAGGCTCGCATCGCTGCCGTTCAAAAGCTTTTGGACTACCGCCAGGTGACCGTCATGGAGGGCGCTACGGTCGGCGAACTCCTGCACGACGCGCTAAGGGCCTTCGGCCCAATGAACCTGCTGGTTAACGAGACGATGAAGCAAGCACAGCCAGTCAACGAGTTGGGTGCGCTCATCTTCCCAACGGTAGAGACGGAGCTTGCCGATAGGGCCATTTCTACACTCGTGGCGCTGGGCAGCGCAGCGCGCCAGTCGACAGATGACGCAGGTCTGCTTCCATGTCGCGTGCATGCGTTCTTTCGCGGTCTGCCGGGCCTCTGGGCGTGCCTCGACCCCCACTGTTCAGAAGTCGACCGGCAGGCGCACCCGCTGCCGGGGCCGGTTGGAAAGCTCTACGCACAACCGCAGGCAACCTGTAGCTGTGGCGCCAGGGTTTTCGAGTTGTACACATGCCGACACTGTGGCTCTGCCTACGCGCGGGCCTATACGGATAATGTCCTCGAGCCATCAGATCTGTGGCACGAGCCGGGGGGAGCGTTCCAGTCCGCGTCGGGCTTCATCCCGGAACTCGAGCCCCTCGACCTACTGCTCGAGGAGCCGTTGGCGGTTAATGTCGAGCCTGCCGACCTCGATCTGGTCACCGGCCGGCTCAACCCGGAAGAACTAGGCCCTCGCACCCGCAGCCTCTTCATTCCTCGGCTTCGGGGAGGACAGTCCGTCAAGGGTGACGACGACGATGAGGAGGAAGAGGCCGAGGCGAACGGTGAATTCAAACCCTGCGGTGTCTGCGGGCAACTCGCTGGCTTTGGCCGGTCATCAGTGCAGGATCACCAGACGAAGGGTGACCAGCCGTTCCAAGCCCTGGTGACACGTCAGATCGAGGTCCAGCCACCAGGCGCACAGCCCTACACTGATTTCGCGCCGTTGCGTGGTCGGAAGGTGCTGGTTTTCTCCGACTCCAGGCAGGTCGCCGCACGGCTGGCCCCCAATCTGCAGAGTTACTCGATGCGGGACGTTATTCGGCCCCTGATCCTGCGCGGGTGGCGGGACCTGGAGAAGCAACCGCTACTTAGGCCCTCCCTCAGTTTGGAGCGGTTGTACCTGGCCGTCATGGTCGGAGCGCGGCTGCTCTCCGTGAGACTTCGCCCGGAACTGCGCCCGACAGAAACGCTCCATGCCTTGGAAGAGGTCGCGCAGGCGATCGACAAGGGCGCGCTCGACGGCAACGTGGCTGAGCTGGTGCCGCTCCTGACTACAGCCCCGCCGCCGCAGTCGCTGCTGCGGGCAATGTACACAACGCTGACAGATAAGTACTACGGGTTGTCGTCCCTGGGCCTCGCCTCCCTCCGCGAACGGGACAATCTGACCAGCGTGCTGCTGCGAGAGTTGCCGGACATCGAAGGTATCGCAACCAGCGCCGAGGCCAAACTCGCTCTCGTGCGATTGTGGCTGGCACAGTGGAGCACTCCCAGCCGTGGAATCTGGTTCCCGACGATGACTGACGGGGACTGGTGGAAGACGAAAGGCGGTGTCAAACCGCATACGGGTAAGTTTCAATCGATTGAGCGTTGGCTTAGTTCGAGCCCGGCTAAAAAGATGTTCAGGAATAGCTGGCTTCCGACGTTACTGAGAACGTTTTGCGAACCAGTCGCTAGTAAATTCCGGCTCTTAGCCGCGAATATTGCCCTCGAAATCGAGGGTCCGTGGGGCTATTGCATGCGATGCCGCTTTACGCAGCGACCGTTTCCTGGCACAACCCACTGCGTCAATTGCGGTGCCGAACGGGTCCGCACGCTCAATCCCGACACCGACGCGGTCTTCCAAGCCCGCAAGGGCTACTACCGGGCCAGTGCGGTTCGGGCTCTAAGCGATTCGCCTGAGCCGCCGATGAGCATTATCGCTGCCGAGCACACGGCGCAGCTCAATGCTGCCCAGTCCGGTGCCGTGTTCTCTAAGGCAGAAGAGCATGAATTGCTGTTCCAGGATGTCGACCTCGCCTTGCCTCGCACGGGAGAGCAGACACGCGCCGCCATTGACGTTCTGTCCTGCACGACAACAATGGAAGTAGGCATCGACATCGGCAGCCTGGCCGGCGTCGCTCTTCGCAACATGCCACCATCCCGCGCCAACTATCAGCAGCGTGCAGGTCGGGCGGGTCGTCGGGGCAATGCAGTCGCGACCGTGCTGGCCTTTGGAAGCGCTGACACGCACGATGACCACTACTTCCGTCAGCCGGAGCTCATGATCCGAGGGAAAGTGGAAGACCCAGTGCTGACGATGGACAATGAGGAGATCGCTCGGCGCCACGTCATCGCGTACCTGCTGCAGCGCTATCACCAGGATCGGCTGCCGGCGATCGACCCGGACAAACAGCCGCAGCTTTTCGAGGTCCTCGGAACTGTCCAGGCATTCGTGAGGACGACCTCACCGCTGAACCGGACGGACCTGGAAGAGTGGCTGAAAGCCAGGGAGAGTGTGCTCCGTAAGGAGGTTGCGTCGTGGCTCCCCGATGAACTAAGCCAGGCCGATCGCGAATCCGTTCTTGAAGGCGTCGTCACGAGGACACTCCAAGAGATCGACAAGGCCCTTGACCTAGATCTCAATGGTGACCTCCCGGCTACCTCCGAGGTTGATGCTCCTCCTGAGCCCAATGAGGTGGAAGCAGAGGGTCCGGCCGAGGACGGCGCCGAGGAGCCGAGTGTCCGGCGCAGTCAAAAGAACCTGCTCGACCGACTGCTGTACAAGGGTGTACTGCCGCGCTACGCGTTTCCCACGGATGTCGTTGCTTTCCACGTCTTCGATCTCGATCGATCGACGCCATACAAGCCCGAATTCCGCTATGCGCCGAGTCAGGGCCTCCCCGTGGCGCTCAGCCAGTACGCGCCAGGCAAAGTGGTGTGGATCGACAACAAGGAGTGGACCTCAGGGGCAATCTACGCGCAGGTCCAGAAGGAGCGCTTTCAAGCCTGGCGGGACAAACTGCTCTACTTCGAGTGCCAGATCTGCCACTACGCCAAGCACTTCCCCTACGACCAGGCCGAACGCGGGGAGGAGCGCGACTGTCCGGCTTGCGCCGCTGAGGGCAGGTTCGGCAAGGCTAAGAACTGGATGCGCCCGTCAGGATTTGCGCACCCAGCCAATAAGGACCCAGGCACAAGCCCCGACGACGCGCCCGCGGTCAGTTACGCCACGCGTGCGAAGCTCATGGCGCCTGGGCCGACCGAGGAGAGTGCCTGGCAGCGTGTCACCGATCGCCTGGAGCAGACGTACCGCCGCGAGACCCTGCTCGTTACCAATACCGGCCCGCGCAGCGAGGGATACACCTACTGCATTCGCTGCGGGCTGATCGAACCGACCGCCACTGCGTCGAGCGTGGTGATCGGAACGCACAAGAAGCCGTACCCCGACGAGAAGGAGCCGGATTGCCCCGGCTCGGCCTCGACACGGGGCCTGGTGCTAGGCACCGACTTCATCTCCGACGTGCTCCTGGTTCGTCTGAAGGTGGCGGCGCCTATCACGCTCAGGCCGGCGTTTCTCTCAACGCATATCGCGCTGCGCTCAATAGCTGAGGCACTCACGATTGCCGCGACCCGGAAGCTGGACATCGAGGCGACCGAATTGCAAGCAGAGTACCGACCTGCGCTAACTCCGCTGGGCGGCGACGGTCTCGAGGCCGAAATTTACGTGTACGACACGCTCGCTGGCGGCGCCGGGTTCACCCGCCGGGTCAACGACTATGGAATGGAGATTTTCGAGCGGACGCTGGAACGCCTCGAGGACTGCCCGGCCAACTGCGATGAGTCCTGCTACCGCTGTCTGCGCAGTTTCCGCAACCGATTCGAGCACAACCTGCTCGACCGGCACGTTGGCGCCAGTCTCCTGCGCTACCTGATCCACGGGACCTTACCAGCCTTGGACGAGAAGCGGCTTGAGCGGTCGGCGAACAGGCTCTTCGAGGACCTCAAGGGCCGAAGGATCAATGGCACCTTGTTCGAGCGAAGCGCCACGGTTGAAATCGAAGGGATCGGGTCGGTCATCGCGCCCATTCTCGCGACGCGTGGCAGCCAGCAGTGGATTTTCGGCGTGCATGGTCCCTTGACCCCTGACGTGGCACCGACCGATCAATTACGCGATGCCAATGAGTACGGCAGCGTCCCGGTGAGGCTGATCGACGACATGGTGATCTCTCGCAATCTGCCGTTCGCTAGCCAACTAGTTCAACAGGCGCTGACGTGAGCAAGAACACGTTCACCACCGGCATCAAGGCGTCCGAGGCGGTCTTGCCAACAAGACCCGCATATTGGAGCTACTCCTCATTGCAGGAGATGGAAGCTTGTCCGCGACGGTGGATGTTGTCGCGGGCGGAGTATCCAGAGCTTTGGGGGCAGCGCGGCTACCCCCGACTTCCTGCCGCCGCGGCGCTCTTCGGAGATGTCGTACATGCGGCGCTCGAGACCATCGTCAAGAAGCTGGTGGCAGCTCAATGCACGTCGCTTCGGACCGCTGAGGCAGTCCAGGTCCTCCGCAGCCTCGGCGGCATCACAGCTGTTGTGGAGACGGCGATGCGCGATCGGCTGGCCTTGCTGGAGGGAAATCCTCGCCTGGACGGTGATCGAATGAAGCGCCTCAGTGTCGAACTCCGGGACCGCGTGCCTCACGCACGCGCCCAAGTGCAGGCATATTTGAGCCGGACCGTCCTTCCTGCGACTCCGCGCGCCACCGGCCCTCAGGCTGATCCCCGCACGTCGGCGGGACCGGGTCGAAGGCCTGCGGGACTGGGTGCGCATCCTGAGATCCCGTTGGTTGCGGAGACGCTACGGCTAATGGGCCGCGTCGATTTGCTCACAGTTACCCAGGACCGTGTGGGCATCACCGATTACAAGACCGGCGTCGAGGATCCGAGTCACCTCGACCAACTTCGGCTTTACGCGCTGTTGTGGGACCTCGACCGGATCGCTAACCCCGAGCGGAGGCCCGCGACCGAGTTGACCGCTGCCTATCCAAGTCGCGAGATCAGGGTAACTGCGCCGGGAGATACCCAACTGCGGGATCTGGAGGAAACCGTGAGGCGGCGGATCGCCGCTGCAGAGGCCGAGTTGGTCGCGTCCGTGCCGAGGGCCCTTCCAAGCAAGCAGAAGTGTGCACTCTGCCAGGTACGGCAACTCTGCAACGCCTACTGGGAGCAGACGCCGGAAGCCGAGCCGCTTTCTCTTGGAACCTGGTTCGACTACCAGGGTGTTGTCGGCCCCCAGAACGGTGCGCATAGTTGGTGGCTTCTCAGCGAACGCACCGGCCAGAGGACGCTATTGCTGCGGGCAGCGGCGACCATGCGCGTACTCCCGCCTGGTCGTCGCATTCGCCTGCTGAATCTGCGACTCGACGACGATCCCGAGGTGAGGGCACCCGTGGCGACGCTAACCGCAGCATCCGAGGTGTTCGTCCTGACCAACAGCGAGGGTTAGTGGGTGTTCGGCGCGAGCTCGATTGTTAGGTCACGATAGGAAGCATTTCGAGCATTTCGTCTCCGGCGGGCAGCGGCACGCGGGCGCCGTGCCGCACCGGGCGGACCAACCGGTGGGAACGCATGGACTCAAGAACGTCCTGGCGCATCGCCCTCTGCCGGCACCAGCGCTGGAGCCACCACTCGGCGACCTTGGCGTCCGCTTCGGGTAGTTCGGGATTCAGCAGGTACTTCGGTTCCGGAGCGATGCCGAGAGAGTAGTCCCGCAGGTTTTCGACCAGTGGAACGCCGTAGAGGATGCGTTCGCGTCCGTGCCTGAGTAGTTCGTCGGCTGGCCATCCGAGTGCAGCGAGCCCTAGCCGCACCTTGCGCAGCCGAGGACTGACACCCTCGCCGAACAGGCCGTTGACCCGAACGACCGACCCGCTCAGCGCCGAAAGTCGGACGAGCGCGTCGACGGTCTCTTCGGAGAAGTGAGAGGTTCCGAACGAGCGTGATCGTCCGAGTTCATGAAAGCCCATACGAGTGGTGCTTTTGCCCCCCATGACCTCGGCGGGCCAGAACAGCCGGTTGTACTGGCTTGAACCGGTGCCGTAGAGCGACGTGGTTCCGACGAAGGAGAGGCGAGTCTCCCGCAGGATTGGACGACCGGCCATTGCCGACGCGATCTCACTTGGGCGCGCGTACTTCTCACGGTAAGCGGCCAGTACCCGGGGCGAGACGGCCAGCGCCCCCACCAGCTTCCCCGCCGCAAGCGCGTTGTAGGGCGCCACCGCGCCGCAGACGGTGAGGTCGGCAATGACGGTGCCGACTCGCTCTCCTCGTGCGCGACGCACCACTCGACGCATCTGCACACGAGCCTTAGGATCCGAAAAGGCCTTGGTGAGTGCTTCGGCCGTAGGCGGGGAGAGATATGCGCCGAGCAAGATACCGATCTCCAGGGCCTCAGCAAGCGCCGACGAACGCTTGCTTCGAAACAGGTCTGTCATAGCGCGATCCGCCCACGCATCGTGCTTGAGGTTGCGGACCTCGCGGATCGTGCTGGTCTGGTGGTGCCTCTGACGGTGTCGCTCAGCGTCCGCCCGCAGCCGGGCAAGCACCTCCGAGGTGGGCGTCGTTAGGTCGGTCGGTTGGAGAATGCCTTCCCGAAGAAGATCGTCGACATATATCTCGCTCTGCTGAGCATTGATCCGCTGCGCTAACCAACAGGCGATATCGTCGGTGGGCTTAGCACGCACCTGCTCGAGGAATTGATCGGTCTCCCAGCCTATCCATTGGTCGCGCTCAGCGATCTGGACGACCGGGCTGGAGATCGCCGCAAGTCCGATCACGGCGTGAAACTCGGTGGCTGCGTCCCGGATTAGGATCGGCATCGACCGGCCGGGCACGGTCGCATAGGCATTGGACCACGTGTGGCGAAAGTATCGCCAGATGTCGTGGAGCTTGAAACCGGTCAGTTCGCAGATCGAGGAGTCGACAATTTGAACGTAGGGCTTGATGACCTCCGCGGATGCACCGGCGCGCTGAAGCGCTTCCACCAACTCTCGGCCGTCGCGCATCAGATTAAAGACGGAAACTAACTGGTCGCCATGCTGATGCGTGCGTTCCATGCTCTCGACAAATTTCCGAACGCTGCCCTTCCTAAGCTGCTCATCGCGACGGAGGAGCTCCTGGCGTCGGATCCGGGCCTTCTCGGCCGCGCGGTTACTGTGTACCGAGGGAGGAGCGAAGAATGCCTTGTACCTGCTGATGCTAACTGTCCAGCCTTGAAGCACCAGATCGATAGCGACATGAGCTGCTGCTGCGAGCAGAGGTTGGTCGTACAGATTCTTGATTTTGGCGCTTTTAATCCAGTGGTCGTGGTCTTGCGCGGCTCCCTCCGGAGCGTTCGCAAGTAGGGCGCAGAGCCGGGCAAAGCCTTGCCGTTCCTGACGAGAGGCGCCGGCCGGAAGGTTGAGAGGCAGCAGTATGGCGTCTTGATTCATGACTTCTGGAGCATCCGTCCATAGGTCTTGCTCCACAGTTGCAGGAGAGCGGCACAGTTATGGCCGTCGCGATCCAGGAGCGTTGTGGTTCGGGCTAGGGACAGGAGGAAAAGCTCGAGTGCAATGCGCAGTTCTCTGGCTGCCTCGTCACTAAGCGTCTGGAGGGGGCGATACAACGCTGCAAAGGCGGGGTGGTCCACGTTCAGCGTTACGTCGAGCGTGCGCCGATTCAGGGCCGAGATGAACATCGTCTCTACCGGAAGTTGCTTGGATTCGATTCGATAGCTCAGGGCACCCGAGCCTTTTCCAGCCGTACGGATGATGGGCAAGTCAACATCCGCGGCCTCCGCTATCCGACAGGACGTTTCTGTCGCCGCTTGAAACTTGACCTCCTCGAATGCGTGGCGCACGCGCGAGTTCAACAGCCGGGCAATGGACTCCAATTCCGGACCGAGGGCCTCCTGGAGCACCTCAGAAGGTCGGATGCCCTGCTTGTTGATGGTAATGCCGAAATGCTCATCGAGAGTCGGATCGAACTCAATCTCGCAGCGCCACCAGTCGTCATAGTTCTCTTTTCGCTTCGCGCCCATCAGGTGCCAACCGGTTGCGATCTCTCGGCCGGCACGGAGGATGGAGACACCTGCCCCGCCTACGATGCCGAAGCGTCGCTTGGTCATGTTATCCAGATGATGCCACTTCTGAACCGGCAGCATCGCAAACCGAACTGTGACGAAGGCCGTCTCACCCGAGGACGCTGCGAGTTCGTAGCGGAGCGGCTCGAAGGCGAGGCGTGCGCTGTGCCCCTCAACCTCCGCTGAAAGCAGCAGGGGATCAATCGGATCGACCTGCCTGCCATTGATGGTCAGGGCGAGGTCACCGTTGCTCAGGAAGCGCCGGTACATGCGTCCGAGATCGCGGCGCAGGGCGCGTTCGAGCCACGCGAGACGCCGGTACTCTATGCGGTCGCAGTTTCGCCAGACCACCAGGCAGCCTGACCCTGTGGTGTTGCCAGATTGTGGCCGCGCACGAAGATCAACCGAGGTGCCGACGGCTATGGCGTCGACGTCTAAGAAGACCTGGTTTGCCGTCTGTCCGTCCTGCCAGGAGGTTACCTCGACACGCCGAGCCTGACTGAGGGATGCAGCAGGCAGGCCCATGCCAAACCGACCGAACGACTGCCGCTCGTCAAAGCGTGACGAGCCACCAAATCGGAGGCATGCCTCCAGTTGGGGGCGCGACATGCCTTCCCCGTTGTCCTCTACACGAATCTCCGGAAGGCTGCCTGTGGTGGGACGCTTGATAGTGACCTCGACCTGCGTTGCGGATGCCTGGAGCGAGTTGTCTATGAGTTCAGCGAGGGCGGTCGAGAGGCTGACGTAGCCCGACTCTCGGATTGCGCGTACGAAGTTGGAGGAGACCACAAGGTCGTCCCTGCGGTGCGTCTGTCGGCCCATCGCTTCTCCCATGACTTGCTCAAGTTCCTGGGTCGAGAGTAGCTGCACAGAGGGCCACCTGGGAAGTAGATCGTTTGGCAACAGGGTGATCCGGACCTGGATACACAGGTGACTGTGATCCGCTGTCAATCCCCTGAAAGCGTGGAGACGGTCCTATGCCACAGCGGCCCTCAGCAGGGCCGTTGACGATTGCCTCTTCTCGATCATCTGACGCTCGA